>NZ_JBIQEC010000006.1:0-138689 GCF_045370505.1 Moraxella sp. 179-F 1C4 NHS
GCTTCAGACGAATTTTTTCTCACTTTGGTATCAACGGGGTTCACAGAGATTGCCTGAACTTTTACCAGTACATCACGTTCCTTAAGCGTAGGCTTCGCTTTTTCAATATCTACCAATGAATTTTTAAAATCATCATGGTTATTTATAACATACGATACGGCTTTCATAGATTTGTCCTTTTGTAATAGTGGATTTAATAGCGGGTTAGTTTAATTAAATGCAGTGTTTTTAGTGTATTGCAGATAGGCTGGCTTGGGTCAGTCAGTCTAATCTGATAGAATTAATGAAAGATAGTCGATATTCTGAGGCTAGGCTAGGCTAGGCTAAAGGTACAAGGTCAAGGGCGCTAGTTAAGGTCATAGCTTTTGCGCCTGTGTTTTCGCCAAAAATAGCCGTTGGTAAAATGCCGTCATTTATTGTTGTACCAGTGTACCCAATCAAAGGTGGCGAGTGCAACATCATTTACACCTTATCACTTATGCTTGTTTCTTTGTTATGGTTAAAGCAAGGTTATAGTTAAAGCACAAGCATAAAGGAAGTAATATCAGTATCAAATTTAAGCTGATACAGACATTCCCCACGACCTAAAGCATAAATGTTTATGTAACCTTTATACAACAAAGCTATGCGCTAAAGCCGTTTGACATGAATATAACAGTGGTTTAGACTCAATTTTGATGCTAGTCAATGTCGGCTAGTCAATATTGGAGTATTAGTGATGGTTAAAACCGCTTTATATGTCCGTCTTGAAGCTAAACCAGGTAAAGAACAACAAGTAGAAGATTTCCTAAAAGCTGGTCTGCCTATCGTCAATGAAGAACCTGCCACAGTTGCATGGTTTGGTCTACGCCTTGGCCCTTCAACCTTTGGTATTTTTGATGCATTCCCTGATGAAGCAGGTCGCGAGGCTCATTTATCGGGCAAGGTTGCCGCCGCTTTGATGGCCCAAGCAGATGAACTATTTTCAGAACCGCCTTCTATTGAAAAAGTAGATGTATTGGCAAGTAAACTACCAGCTTAGATTGAAGCCCAATTCTCTTGAGCCTAAGCCTCCTAAAGAGCTGCCTAAAATATTAATTAAGAAGCAGCTCTTTATTATGATTATATCACTTCACTTAAATCAGTCACTTAGCTAATCGGTCATCCCATACTGTGTCATTGACGATTATTTGACTATATATATTCAATTACAATATTTTCTTAACTTGCTGATAGCAAGCAATGTGCAAATTTAGACTTTGCGCTATTTAACTATTTACCCTGCAATTAATCATACCGCTTTGTTGTTTTAGTCATTACCAAGGTTTAAATCAGGTTTTAAGCTAGCTACCTTACTTACAAAAACTGCTTTTCCCGATGGATTAAATTTTATTATTTACACTATCAAGAAATCTACACTACAAATAAATAGACGACTGGTCTATTTTTGTGTATAGTGACGGCATGATGACAGCAAAATCCCAGTGTTGACTAGCGTTGAGCAATATTTGCAGTATTGACCAATGTTTGCAGTATTGAGCAATTTTTTAAGTTTGTTGGACAGATAATATTTGCTTACATATCAGTCGCGCAATCTTTTTCAATGCTACCAATCAATGCTATTAAATAAAGGATTGATTTGCTCGGCATCTTGTACATTGCGCACACGACTTCCTGCTGTGCTCATGTAGCAATAACCTCAATGCTAAAAACTATCAGAGAAAATAACATGAAAATTTTAATTGTTCTGACCTCACATGACAAACTCGGCAATACTGGTAAGAAAACAGGTTTTTGGTTAGAAGAACTTGCAGCGCCGTATTACACCTTTATTGATGCGGGTGTTGAAGTTACCCTAGCATCACCTCAAGGTGGGCAGCCACCGCTAGACCCAAAAAGTAATTTAGCAGAAGCACAAACTGAAACCACGCATCGCTTTGAAGCAGATCCCGTGGCAATGCAAGCATTGGCACACACACATAAACTTAGCGAAATTTCTATCGATGATTATGATGCCGTGTTTTACCCAGGCGGGCATGGTCCATTGTGGGATTTGGCAGAAGATCCGATTTCAATTGCTCTGATTGAACAAGCGATTGAGTCAGGAAAACCCGTTGCGACAGTTTGTCACGCCCCAGGTGTTCTTCGTCATGTAAAAACCAGTGATGGCAAGCCTTTGGTCAGCGGTAAATCCGTGACGGGTTTTACCAATACTGAAGAAGAAGCAGTAGGATTGACCGAAGTTGTACCGTTTTTAGTCGAAGATATGCTCAAAGAAAAAGGTGGTCATTATTCTAAAGCGGGTGACTGGCAAGTGTATGTCCAAGTAGATGGCTTGCTAATCACTGGACAAAATCCTGCCTCTTCTGCTGCAACCGCCAGCGCACTGCTTGAATTGTTAAATAAGGAGTAGCCCATGTCTGCATATGTGGTATTTACCCATGAGCAAACTACGGACGCTGAGGAACTGGCGCAATATGCACAAAAAGCGCCGCTTGCTCGGGAAGGTCGTGAGCTAACACCCTTGGCTTTTTATGGTCAATTAGAAGTGCTTGAAGGCAATGAAATTGAAGGCGCTGTTATTTTACGCTTTCCTGATATGGCAGCCGCGCGAGACTGGTATCACAGTCCCATATATCAAGAAGCATTACAACATCGCCTAAAAGGGGCAAATTATCGTGCCTTTATCATTGAAGGTGTTGAAGACGCTATTTGAGAAAAAGCACTGCTATCAGATGTGCTAGCTAACCTACAAGTTAGTACATGAGTGATACGCATTGTTATCAAGTTGATGTAATAGCAGCCCAGTCATTATGTATGACTGGGCTGCTATTACAATTTTTGCGGCTATCATTGTCGTGAAGCTAAGGTAGTAAAACTAAGTTAGTGAAGCTAAGTTACTAAGGTTAAGTTAGTGAGGTGAAGCTAGCAAAGCTAACTGTTAAGACTTTCCACTTTTTAATAAAAACGCCGTCGCTTTTAGCGCTTGATGTAATGGTGTTTTATCTTTTTGCAGCTTACTTAATAACGCTGCGCCCACCCACATTTGGTAAGTCACTTGGGCTACCGTCAAGGCATCAGTATCTGCTTGGATAGACCCATCTTGCTTGCCCAAAACGATGACCTCAGCAATCCGCTGGATTACCTTATCGACGCCATCAGACATAATAGCGCGCATATCTTCAGATAGGTCAGCGACTTCTGCAGCAAGTTTTACAATTAAACAGCTATCTGCCCAACTACATGGCGCATCAGGATCTTCAATCCATAGGTTAAAATACCCAATTAGTTTTTGATAAGCCGATTGGTCGCTACGCCAGAGTTCATCTAAACGGCGTTGGTAATTATCTACATAATACTGTACCAATTCACAGCCGAAAGACTCTTTAGATTTGAAGTAATGATAAAATGAACCTTTAGGGATGTCGCAGCTTTGTAAAATTTCTTGTAATCCCACACCGCTAAAACCTTTACGCAAAATTAGGTCAGAACTGGTGTTAAGAATGTGTAAGCGTTTTGCTTCAGACTTCTTGATAGGGGTAGGCTCCATAGTTATTGTATACGTTATTATAAAAAATAGACCAGTCGTATTGTTTTTATTATAACTTTTCTACAATGAATGTAAAGACGTTTTCCTTGAAAGTATTAACTACTAACAAAAATAATTCAATATAAAACAAGGATTTATATAAAATTAGGCAGTGGTTAGGTGATTAATTCAAACAGTCAAAACCAATGATATGAGTGTAGATCTAAAAGTATGACTTTAAAATAGGGATTGACGCTAATTGCTATTTGATTATTACAATCCAAAAAATAAAAAACCACTGAGGATTAATGCACCTAAGTGGTTATTTTATTTTTATATGGTGGGCCCACACAGACTTGAACTGTGGACCAAAGGATTATGAGTCCTCTGCTCTAACCAACTGAGCTATAGGCCCGAAAGGGTAGTGTCACAAATATTGCTAAGCAAATTTGTCAAAACTAGGCTGATTATAATACCTTAAAAAATTATTTTTGCAATGTGGAAATGGATAATTTTATGCAAAACGCTGATTAAATCAGCATAAACTTGTCTCACCGAATACGCATTATTTGTCTTGTGTCACCGCAATCATCACACCCATATATTTATTGTCATTGCGTGACAGCGTCTGACTATACAATGCCGAGGCGCTACCGCCATCCAAAAACAACGCATTGTCACAGCCCAATTGCGATTTGAACAAATCGGCAAACTCATAAAAGCTGACAGGGGTATCGCTTATCACAAATTTGACGCGGCTAGGATTGCGACCACACACGCCAACACCATTGCGGTATTTTCTCGAGGTACTATTGGCATCAAATGCTGGATGGATGTTACCATCGATGACCAGCATGGGTCCAGATTGGGTGGCGAAGGTCGGTTTTGCCCCGCTTGCCAGTTTTTTTGCCATGCTTTGACTTTCAGTGATATAAAAACCTTGACGGTCTTGCCAAAATACCCCATTGGGCATTAGGTGAAAGTTACCACCGCCCTGCTTGAGATTTAGGGCTCGGATTTGCTTGCCATTGATGACCGTATACCCAATCGGCGCAAAATTGCCATCGTACATCCCGGCATTCATCGCAAACAACAAGGTTTTGGCAGGTTGCTGGCTTGCCAAATAATCGCGAAGGGTAGTAAAGGTGAGTAATAATGGGTGGCTCGCGGACGAGGGATTTTGCCAATGTAGTGAAAAATTCGCCGCGTTTTTAGCATCAAGCTCGCAGATACTATAGTCGAACGGCTGGCTTTTTCGCTGACAATCTGGCATGGTTTTGACAGTAAACTGACGTGCCAAACCGATACTTGCCACCAATAATAGCGCCAAGCATAGGCTGACAACAACCGCTTGTGTTTTTGTGATATTTGAGAGCGTCATACCATTGAGAGAAAATTTAAGCTATTGGCTACTATATCATAGTTGCGTATCACAGAATATATCCGCCATTTATTACAAAAAACTCGTTCAACTTGATATTCTAGCAATTTCGACTTAACAGTGATGAATTAAACTAGTTTTTGCCCTCAATATCATTATAATAGGCAACTAAGAACAGCACCCCGCGTTTATTCAAATCTTCAAATCACGATTTGACAGAGCCATCGGGCAGGGTATGGGCTGTTTTTACAGTTTCTAGCACTTAAAATCATAATCCCCTTCAATTTTAAAGGAATTTAACATGGCCATTGAACGTACGTTATCAATTATCAAACCTGACGCAGTTGCAGGCAACCACATTGGCGAAATCTACAGCCGTTTTGAAAAAGCAGGCTTAAAAATTGTGGCAGCAAAAATGTTGCATTTAGACAACGAAAAGGCGGGCGGTTTCTACGCTGAGCACAAAGAGCGTCCGTTTTACAACGATTTAGTCTCTTTCATGACTTCAGGTCCAGTGGTTGTATCAGTACTTGAAGGCGAGAATGCAGTGGCTCACCACCGTGAAATCATGGGCGCTACCAACCCAAAAGACGCCGCTGAAGGCACTATCCGTCGTGACTTTGCTAACAGCATTGATGAGAACGCGGTTCACGGTTCAGACTCAACCACATCTGCAGCCCGTGAAATCAGCTATTTTTTCAATGACAATGAAGTTTGCCCACGTACGCGTTAATCTTAACACAACAAAAAACGGCTTAAATTTTAAGCCGTTTTTTTATTGCCTATCACTCGGCTGAGCTATCATTAAAAAGTAGCAATGCAACAACAAGGATGCAAAATTAATATTAATAGTTTTATTAAGGAAACTAAAGAAACTTAATTTAACAATTCATAACAAAGAGCACATAGAGCGTAGGTGCAAATCCGCTAAAATAAATTCATCACGACATAAATACAAGCTTTGTTGACTACGATATCAGTAAGACAAAAAATAAAATAAAAAACGATAAAAATAAAAAAGCCATAATTTGGCATTATGGCTAACATCAGTAAAACAAAGAAGAAGAAAGAAACAATAAAAATAAAAACAAGTAGTGCATTACCCACTCCCATCAAGTTCCCCACTTGATGGGTTTATTTTTATATTATATAACGTTATATAATAAAATACCATAGCAATTTACTAGGATTTATCAATTTTTTTTAAATAATATAGGCTAACTTGTTTAATAGCCGATTTTTATGCTATGTAGTGGTAGCGCCAGCAATGGGGTATTAAAAGTTGCTATTCACAAGTTGTTTTTCCCAATTTGCTATTCCTAAGTTACTAGTCTAAGCTGCCTAGCTACTTGTAAATCATGCTTTAACCGTTAAAATAGAGACCGATAAAATAGACACCATTAAACCAAACAGAATAGCCTACCAAAATCACGACAGTAAGATAAAAAAATAGGATTAACCATGATAAGAATCGGTCAGGGTATTGACGTCCATGCCTTTGTTAATGACGGCACAGAAAACCAATTCATAACATTAGGCGGGGTACAAATTCCCCATACCCACAGTTTGCTTGCGCATTCTGATGGCGATGTGGTGCTACATGCGTTGTGTGATGCGTTGCTTGGTGCATTGGCACTTGGCGATATTGGGCAGTTTTTCCCAGATACCGATGAGCGTTTTCGCAATATAGATTCGACCATTTTGCTAAACCAAGTGTACCAGTTTATCCAATCAAAAGGCTTTGCGCTTATCAATGCCGACATCACTATCATGGCGGAGCGTCCAAAACTATTGCCTTATCGTAACGAGATTCAATCGCGTATTGCCGGTGTCATGGGCTGCGCGATTGACCAAATCAGCGTCAAAGCCACCACGACTGAAAAGCTTGGGTTTACCGGTCGTCAAGAAGGGATCATGGTAAGCTGTGTGGTGTTGCTTGAACAAGTGACTTCATCAAATTAATGGAATTTGCGGGTGATTTTGCTGCTGACTTTTTTGGGGTGGGCATCTTGAATGTTTACTTTCAATAACCATTATAGCGTATAATAGCAACCCTGCACTCATTATTAGTGAGTCAAATTCTAGCTGCGAAGATAGCGCTCTACTTTAAAGGGCTTGATAAAGGAATTTCATATGACTGATATGAACCAAACTGACATCGAACAAACCATCCGTGACCAAATCGCTCAACACAGCGTATTGCTTTACATGAAAGGCACGCCACAGTTTCCACAATGCGGTTTTTCTGCGCGTGCGGTGGATGTGCTAACCCAAATTGGCCGCCCATTTGCGTTTGTCAATATTCTTGAAAACCCAGAAATCCGTGCAACTTTGCCACAAATTGCTAACTGGCCAACTTTCCCACAATTATGGGTGGCAGGTGAGCTGATTGGCGGCAGTGATATTATCTATCAAATGTTCCAAGACGGTGAATTACAACCCCTAATTGAAGCCAATAGCCCAGCGGTTTAGTTTTACTACGAGTGGGTTAAGGTTATTTCTTTTTTAACGTTTTTGTTGTCATGTATCCATAACCATGTATCAAGTCCTAGCACGCAAATATCGTCCAAAAAACTTCCATGAGCTGCTGGGACAAGAACATGTGTCCAAAGCATTAATCAATGCCATCCATAACCAGCGCTTGCATCATGCGTATCTATTTACGGGTACGCGAGGGGTCGGCAAAACCACCATTGCGCGTATTTTGGCAAAATGCCTTAACTGTGAGACAGGGGTGACAAGCGAGCCTTGTGGCGTATGTACTGTATGCCAATCTATCGATAGCGGTCGCTTTATTGATTTGATTGAGATTGATGCGGCATCACGTACCAAAGTTGAAGATACCCGTGAATTACTCGACAACGTACCCTATGCTCCAACGCAAGGTCGCTACAAAGTCTATCTAATTGATGAAGTGCATATGCTATCGACGCATAGTTTTAATGCGCTACTCAAAACCCTCGAAGAGCCGCCAGCGCATGTTAAGTTTCTGCTTGCGACCACAGACCCACAAAAACTGCCCATTACCATCATCTCGCGTTGTCTGCAATTTGTACTCAAACCTTTGCCGCAAGTCGCGCTCGCTGAATATCTTGGCACGATTCTGAACAAAGAGCAAATTAGCTACGAGCCTGATGCCTTATGGCAGCTATCGAGCAGTGCCAAAGGCTCCGTGCGCGATGCATTGTCACTCACTGATCAAGCTATTGCGTTTGGCAATGGCAATGTCACAGATGAAGTGATTCGCCAGATGCTTGGTTTAATTGACCAAGCCGATGTCATCGCTATCCTTGCCAATATTTATCAGCAAAATACCCAACAGTTGACGCAGGCCATTCAGCTTCTGCGTGAGCAGGTGGTGGATGCCAAAGCCGTATTTGACAGGTTGGCTGAGACGCTGCATCAATTGGCTATTTTGCAGGCCTTGCCAAATTTTGATTTGCAAATCAATCGCCAGCAAAGCGAGCAATTGCAACAACTGGCTCAGCAGTTACCCGCAGAGCTATTACAACTATATTATGACATTGTGGTAAAAAGCCGTGAAAACTTGGCATTAGCCAATACGCCGATGCAAGCGCTAGAGATGTGTTTGCTCCGCTTGATGGCGTTCAAGCCGCTGCATCGTAATCAAATCCCGCTTCGTCATCCAATCGCTAGTAACCCTGATTCTCAAAGTCCCGATTCTCAAAGTCCTGATTCTCAACTTGTTGACACAACGCCTAGCGAATTAATGCAAGCTGCAAAGTCTTCAGTGGTGGCTGAAGATAGCTTACAAGTAACCTCCGAGCAGAGTGATAATAACTTATCGGATAACAATCTGCTCAAATCTGCGCCAAACGTTGCGAGCGTTGATAGCCTTCAACAAATCATTGAACAAGGCATTGAACAACAGACATTTGATGATACCCATTTAATATCTATCGATGAAGCCGCGGTCAATACCCCCACACAGCAAACACCTACCATAGAAGACGATGCCAATCGCTTATCTGATTTGCAATCAAGCGATAGTCATCATGAAATTACTGCGCCAGACATCGTTGCAGAGTCTGGCAACACGCCTAGCATTGTCACAGAAGATAGCGCATTGATAAAAAACAATGCGCCAGCGCCAGTCGCCATAGCTACCAATGTCAATGTTAATGTTGACCATTCCCACCACACTATGGCGGCAGAGGGTAATGATATTGCTGATATATCGCCACTGGCGTTGCTCAAACCCACTGATGTACCACTTGAAGGCGAATGGACGCCTGCCAAATGGGATTATTGGGTGTTTAATGCCCGTGAGCAAGGCTGGCTCGATGAGGATGAATTAGTGCTTGCCAAACGCGGGGTGATGACGGGCGAGATTCATGGGGTCAGCCAATTTGCCACCGAACAAAACTTTTTGACCCATACCGCAACTTTTGATAATTTTTGCCAAAAACTGCAACAGCGTTTTGAGGGTATTGATATTCGTTTGGCGGAGTCGGCAAGTAATTTTCAAGCGCTAGAGAAATTAAAACCAGAAGCGCTACAAGAAGCCCGCGAAAAACTAGCGTTACAACAAGCTACCCACCAGCTTGAACAACAAGCAGTTACCCAGGCGCTGTTGCAACAACAGGCATCAATTAGCTCTGTTAAGTTAATTAAATAAGTCAATTTAATTTATATAAATTCTAATTTTTACTTTTTTAACAGACGAACAATCGAAGAAAACCAATGTTTGTTAAGAAAATCAATAAAATACAACATTAAATAGTTGAAAAAATATTAATAATTTTAGTTAATAAATCCCGATGTCGTTTAATTTATCTTGCTAATGGCGTATAATACATCAGCTTTTAAAAGTGACTTTGATTAAGTGATAAAATTGGGTGAAATATGCTTGATAATTTAAGAGGCATGGCGGTTTTTGCAAGTGTTGTACGTCATGGTTCATTTAGTGGTGCTGCAAAAGAACTGGGCATAACAACAAGTGCGGTTAGTCAACAAATCCGCTCGTTAGAAAACGATATGGGTGTGGTGTTGTTGCATCGCTCAACTCGTAAGTTAAGCTTAACAGAAGCAGGCACTAGTTTTTATGAGAGTGCCAAAGATGTGGTTGCGGCAGCCGAACAAGGTCGTATCCGTGTTAATCAATTACGCGATGAGTTAGCAGGGAACTTGCGCATTGCGACCACGCCAGAATTGGGTGTGAATCATATTTTACCGGCGCTGTCGACTTGGATTTCGGCGCATGATGATTTAACCATCCATTTTGAAGCGGACAATCAGTATGTTGACTTGATTGAAGAGCGTATCGATATCGCCCTTCGGATGTCACCAAACCTTAATGACAGTAGTTTATCAGCGTTCCCTTTGACCGAGATACGTCAGTTGCTAGTGGCTTCACCGCATTTTTTACGTCAAAATGAAAAATTGACCGAGCCAAAAGATTTGGCCAAACTCAATATGATTGGCATTAGCCTTATCAAAGATCCCAATCAAGTCGATATGATCAATGTGGAAACAGGTAAAAAATCACGCGTGCGTATGCCAACGCGTATTCAAACCAACAACATTATGCTTGCCACGACCCTTGCTAAAGAAGGGCATGGCGTTGCCCGTATCATGTCACTAGATATCCAAAAAGAATTGGCAAATGGCGATTTGGTGGAAGTATTGCCAGGTTACCAATTACCAAGTTATATGCTGTATGCAGTAACACCCAGACATGAACAACAACCTGCCAAGGTGACGCGCTGTCTTGAAGTGTTGACCAAGTATTTTGCTAAAGTTTAACGGTTGGACTGTCAGTAATACCAATAATTAGTACTAATAAACAGTTTAATAAAAAGCGAATAGTGAAGGCTATTCGCTTTTTTATTGGTGCTGATAGTGACAATCAAGGCTGTCTGTCAGGCGGCGCTTGGGTGACGCCATAGCGAGTGAGTTGTTGATGCAGGATGCGACGCAACTCCAAAATCGCCTGCGGGCTAGTATGGACATTGTGGCGACCGGTAAGCACTTTTTCAGATTCCACGCCTTCTAAATGCGAGCTGTTGTACGGCACAATACCATCGGAGACACGGTCGGTTGCGCCATATTTCACCGATTCTAAGAGTTGCTTTTTCTCATCTAGACTTTGTTTGGCTTGCGCGAGACTCGTGGTGTTATACAGCTTGGTTTGTGTGGCGGGGTTAACGGTCGCGGTTGTATTGTCATTTTTTAAAGAGGTTATGGATGCCGATACATCATCAGTAGCGCTATTGGCTGCCTTAGCGGTAAGCTGTTCGAGCGCATTGGACAAATCTTTATCATCAGTGGCGATGATATTATTGACTGCAACATTGGGCGCGATGGTGACATCTGCCGTTAATTGGTTAAAGTAAGAGCGGCTGCTCAACTGGCTGGCGCCATTTTCCAAAAATAGCTGTGCCAGCGGATTGCTTGAAACCACGCCTTCAGTAAATAGCGAATTTAAATTGTCATACACGGTGCGGATAAATCCTGCCGGTAGTGAGATGATACGGCGCAAACTGCGAGTAAACCAGCGATCGGCATAATCGGTACCGCGAAATGGCGAAGAGATAAAAATCGCGCGGTCGACTTGCGGCAGCGCTTGAAGTTTGAAGCGGTCACTGAGCGTTTTATTTTGCGCATGACGGACAAAGGCCGCGTAGCCTGCTGAAAAATTATTCAGCTGTGAGTAATTGGCAACCAGCGACTCGACTTTGGGCGTTAAGTCATCATTTGATACCAACAAACGCCCAATCACCCCACCCATACTATGACCAATCAGCACCGCATGTTGACTGGCAACGTCCTGCTGCTCAGGATCGACAGTTTTAAAAGTGCGTTCAATCAAGTCATAAATTTGGTGGCGGTTTTCTAGCATCGGGATATTGGTTGGATAAAAAATCTGCCAAACTTGGAAGTTTTCGCGAAGTTTTGGGTCATTAAAAATGTCATTGGTCAGTCCAATCCAAGTCTCAGGACTCGATGCCAACCCATGCATCATGATAATCACACGTTTATTAGGATTGTAAGGCTCAAGCATAAATAAATGCGGCTGGGTCTGCTGATACGGCGAGGAAAACATACTAAAATAACTGATATTGCCTAGGCGATTGTCCTGTGACCATAAGCCATAGGCTGCCGAAAAATTCGCCGATAGTGCAAAATCTTTGTTGAGTATAGAGACACTTTTAAACTGATAGGAATCATAAATATTGAGCGAAAAATCGGTGGTTTTTTGTACCTCATCAATGGTATTGCCTTTGGGCACCAACACCGCGGTCATAGGCAAATGCCCTGTTTGGTGGATACGTTCTTCTAACGGTGTATTATTGGCATAGTGTTGCAACAAGTCAATAATCACCGCCGTATTGATGCGACTATTGAGCAGCGCCACATAATTGATACCAAAGCCATCGCGGCGACTGATGGTATTAAATTTTGATAAATCAATCTGGTAGCTTGAAATCAGCTTCATCGATGCTGACCTTTGGGTAAACGGCTGTCCATTGATATTGATACGCAGGTTGTTGCGAGTGATTTGATAATTTTCTGCTATTTTTTGATGATACAAGCGATCACCTAACGCATCGATGGCAGCGTAATACAAATCCTGAATTTGGGTGTCGCGTTGTTTTGGCAGATAATACAATTGTGACGGTTGTTGATTGACGACAGTTGGATTGAGGATATCGTACATCAAATAAATGTAAGAAAACCGAATCGACTGCAGCATATCGTCTTGAAAGGCGGTGGTACAAGAGATTTCATCGGGTCTGCGCGCTACAACGTCGGTCTTGCCAACCAAATTTTTGGCATAGTCTGTGGTCAAATCTTTTGGCGGATTGGTACAAGTTTTGGCTTGCTGGCGCTGCTGGGCAGAGGCGTAAAACAGCTCACTAATTGCGCCATAAATCCCTTTATCGGTATTAAGATCTGCTTGCTTGAGCGTCACTACACAGGCAGGCATATTTGCCAAGCATTTTTCTTCATCTAAACCTGCCTGCACTAAACGGCTTTTGGTGTCAGAACTCAAGCGGCTGCCCGATAACACGCTGACGCGCTGATCGATGATGGCTCTTGCAGTATTGCGGCTACCGATTTTGGTGGTGGCGCAGCCAGTAAGGGTGATGATAGCAACCAATGTCGTTGCAGTGATTAGAGGCGTTTGACAAAATCTAGTCGATTGGTTTGTGAGCGGCATGATGATTTACTCGGCTAAAAGAGCAAAAAGGGAGACAGCAAAAAAGGTTAGCGCAAAAAAGTTACATATCGTTGAATGACAGCATGAAAAAAATCACCATGCTAAAATTCAACTATGATGGTGAATTAGCATGGTGACTTAGCAGTGATATTAAACCACGGCTAGGGTATAAACGCAAAAAATTATTGAACGACTTTTGCAGGAATATCCCAAATATAGTATTTACCGCTATTGACGATGCGTAATTGCTCATCGATATATGGGTTGTCTGGGTTTTTGGCCTTAAATTCCGTTAACCGTTGAATGGCACGGTCTTTTTTGTCATCCAATAAATCCGCTTGTGCCAAACTTTGCGTAGCTTCTAGATAGCCCATTTTTTCGGCTTTTTCTAAGTATTTGGCACCTTCTTTAAAGCCGCCACCCTCAGCAAGCATTGCGCCATATAAAAAGTTGGCTTCTGCCGTGTCATTGAGCCTCACGGCACGGGCGATATAATTGCCTGCACGCACGGCATAATCAGAACCTAAATCCAGATTGCGACCCATGGCATTGAGTTTTGCTGCACGCAGTAGCACTTCATAAGAGGCATTTGGATTTTGTGCGTAGGTCTCAATCCATGCGGTCAATGATTTGAGTCGCTCAGTGGTATTGTAGCGCTCAGTACGGCTTGAAAAAACAGGTGGGTAATGACGCGCCATTGGGCTAGCATAGGTAATAAAATCGTCTAACACGCTGACATCTAACTGTGTACTGTTATCCGTGGTTCGTGGAACCAAAACGGTTTTTATTGTTGAGATATTACTAAGCGTTAAAGTCGGCAGTGGGATATTGGCAAGGTTTTGCGCTGAAATATCCGTGCCTACCAATTGTACGCTGTTGGTAGATGGATAAATCACATTGGCAACCGTGGGGGCGGTCAAGACAGGTACTATCATTGAACCTGTGTTTGAGGTGGCTGACGGGGGTGTCGTTTGCGGGGTAGTATCTTTCACGCTGTTGACTGTATCAGCCGATTTTTCGGTTGATTTGTTGGTAGTTTTGGCTTTGGTGACCGTGGTTTTTTTAGTGGCTGTTGTCTGGGTAGCGGGTTTTGCCGTGGTGGTTTTGGTGGTGGTGGTCTTGGTCGTTGTTTTTGCGGTTGCCGTTGCAGCCATCGCTACAGTGGCATTTGTTGCCATCAAAATAGCTAAGGTATAGGCTAGAGGTTTTACCATGTGAGTCATTGAAATTTCCTTAAAAAATTGGGTGGGATAAATTGCGTAAATCAATCAGCTTATCCCATAGCAACAATGTAAAGCAATAATGTAAAAATACTATCAAAAAAAAATAAAGTTATTGTTATATTTTTACGCGAAAGCAGCGCGCTTAAGCAAGGTTATAGCAATAAACATGCTCGGTTAAATATGATACGCCACTGTTTTCATGCAATTAGCCAAAAAACGCATCGTGGTTTTGATGGGTGGTGGCAATGGGCTGGCGCCTGATTCGACTGCTTTATCACGGTGGTGCAATTCTTCTTTATCCATTTGGCTTAAAATCTCAGCACTGCGTTTATCGTGTGCAGGCAGCTTACCAAGATGGCTGTGTAAATGCTCGCTAACTTGGGTTTCTGTCTCTGCGACAAACCCCAAACTAAACTCATCAGAAATCAATCCCGCTACCGCACCCATACCAAATGATAGCCCATACCAAAGCGGACTAAAAATACTGGGATGACTACCCAATTCATTTAACCGTGTCTCACACCATACCAAATGGTCAATTTCCTCTAGCGCAGATTGGTGCATGGCTTTTTTGACTGTTGCTTGCTTGGCGGTAAATGCTTGACCGTGGTACAGTCCTTGCGCGCACACTTCGCCCGTGTGATTGATACGCATGAGACCTGCGACATGACGCGCTTCTTCCACGGACAGTTTTGGTACATCGGGGCTAGAGACAGGCAACGGACGGGTGCTAGGATTGCTGTTTGGAATAAACGAGCGAATCGCCCGATCAAAGAATACAATATTGCGGTCTAGCTTACTGAGTGATAAGTTGTTTTGTGTTGGTTCAATCGACATAGGCGCTCTATTCAAAGTGTTTCCAATCGCTATTATGCGCAGAATATGACGTTAATTCTACTCAATATCACAACTTTTGACTAGCAAATCTATGTAGCTGATGGGCGATTTGGCTATTTTATAAAAAGCCCGTGAGAGGCTAGGCAATCACGGGATGTTGTGTAATAACGATATATTATACGGGTGGTAATTGTGAACGGTAAGCTTCTGCAAAGTTATGACCCGTCAAGGCTTCAGTCGCTTTGACCGTGACATAGCTACCTGGGGCATCGCCATAGGTTGGGATTTCTTTACCTTGGCTATTTTGACCGACGATACGGGCATTGATTTCGTTGCCCTCAAATGGTTTGATCCAGTCATGCCATCTTGTCCACCAGGTGTCTTTAACATAGGTGGCGTCTTTGTACCATTGGTCGGCGTCCGCAGTGTAGTTATCGTTGGTGTAATAACCATATTTACTACCTGGGGGGTTCATGATACCCGCAATATGACCTGATTCTCCCAACACAAATACTTTTTCACCGCCAAATACTTGCGTGCCTGGGTAACAGCTTTTCCATTTTGCGATATGGTCTTGCAAGGTTGCGACCATAAACACGGGAATTTTAACTTTTGATAAGTCAATTTTCACGCCGTCAATTTCAACCCCACCCGGTTTACGCAGCAAGTTGTTGATATAGAACTCACGCAATAGAAAATGGTGCAGGGCAGCGGTTACGTTGGTGCAGTCTGAGTTCCAGTATAACAAGTCAAAAGGTACAGGACGCTCACCTTTTAGGTAGTTTTGTACGTAGTAGTTCCAGTATAGGCTGTTCTCACGGAGTAGGCTAAATGACACGCCCATCATTCGCCCATCAAATACGCCTTTGTCGGCGTTTTGCTTGTCAATCGCCGCAACGATTTTGTCATCGATAAAGACACCGATATCACCTGGATCTGAGAAGTCAATAATAGTCGCCCAAAGTGTCGCACTGGCAATGCGGCTTTCTTGCTTGGTCGCGGCAAGATAGCCTAGTGTCAATGCGGTCAACATACCCCCAATACAATAACCTGTAATATTGATGGTTTTTTCACCTGTGATGGCTTCAATTTGATCCATCGCTGCAAGCACACCGTCTTTCATGTAAGTGCTCATGCCAACATTTTTGTACTCAGGCGTCGGGTTCGCCCAAGAGATCACATAAACCGTATGACCTTCGTTGACAGCCCAATGTACAAACGAGTTGTTCTCACGTAAGTCCATGATGTAGAATTTGTTGATCCATGGTGGCACCATCAACAACGGGCGTTGTTTTACTTTGTCAGTTGAAGGGTCATACTGGATGAGCTGCATCATGTGGTTTTCAAATACCACTTTACCTTTTGAGGTGGCGATGTTGTCACCCACCCGAAACGCACTCTGGTCAGTCATACGGATATTGAGTGTATCAGCGCTGTTACCCATGTCCTCAGCCAACTGCTTCATACCTTGAACCAGGTTTTGACCACGACTTTCGATGGTCAAACGTAGTACTTCAGGGTTGGTCAATAAGAAGTTGGTTGGGGCCACCGCATTGATCCATTGGCGGGTAAAAAAAGCCAAGCGTTGACGGGTTTTTTCATCAATACCTTCAACGCCATCAATCGCATCCATCATGGCTTGGGTGGTTAATAAATAATACTGTTTTAGGAAGTTAAAAATAGGATTGTCTTCCCATTCTTCATCACTAAACCGTTTGTCGCCTTTTTCAGGACTTGCCACTGGGTCGATTTTTTTACCGGCAAATTGTTGTAGTGTGTTTTGCCACAAGTGCATTTGGTCTTTAAACAACTGCAATTGGTCTTCAACCATCGTGCCTGGGTGATTGGTCACCATCTGACCCATTTTACGCCAACCATCCATTAAATCCATCATGATGGAAGTATTGGTATACTGCGGCGCTTGGTTGGCACGCATCGATTGCTGTGCAATCTGTTGGCTCAGTTTGGTCATATTGCCAAAAAATTCGCTATAGAATTCACCGACCGCAGCATTGTAAGGTGGAATACTAGAGGCCATGTGAGCAAACGGATTGGTTTTACTCAAAAAATCCAGCGGATTTTGCGGCAGATTAAAGGCGTTGGTTCCAAAGTTGTTAAAAGGATTGCTACCAAAATCAAAAGCATTATTGCCAAAGGGGAAATTGGCGAATGGCGTGTAGCCAAAAGCATTGGTATTCTCTGCGCCTTGGGTGTTGGAATTATTGTTATTTGAAGCATTGTCGCTTGAGGAATGGCCGTTCGTTCCTTGATATTGGGTGTCTTTATTGTCTGCCATGATAAGTCCCGTTATTATAATGTGCTTGATAAAAATTCGCTGTGAATATGCACGCTTACTTAAAAATATGGTGGATTAGGCATCTGTCTAATCCACCACTTTTATAGATTCATAAGCTGCCATTCATCTATCAGGTAAAACATAAATAGCTGTTTATAAATGATACAGTCTTAAGAATGACTACGATGCATCAAACTAATTATTTTGCTGCAGGGGTTGTTTTTGCTGCAGGTTTTGTTGCTTCGCTCTCTTGTGCTACATCATTAGTATTTCGGGTAGCCCCAGCTGTCACGCTAGAAGCAGCTTTATTTATGTTTTGGGTGGTTTGCTTAACCGCTTCTGACATTTGGTTTGCCGCTTTGTGCATGTTTTCGTTTACTTTGCGATTAAAATCTTCTGCCGTTTTTGATGCGTTGCTAGCAGCGCTTTGCATGGCATCTTGCATGCTTGATGCATTTTGGCTGTAGATTTCATTCATCGCTGACATGACTTCATTACGGATTTCGTTGCCAAGCTCAGTCAAACGTTGTGCATCTGACAACATTTTTTGACCCAATTGATTGAGCAGTTCAGTTTGTTTTTGGTTGAAGCTTGAAGCTGCTTCTGGAGAATCAACAGAAGAAACATTGCGAAGTTGTTCAAGACCCATCTCTGAGTAATGACGCATTGTTTCTAAAGAAAAGTCTGTCATTTTTTCTGCATTTCGTAACATCGCTTGGTTGAAGCGTGACCATGGTGCATACAGTTGACGTGAACTATCTTTCATTTTATCCATAAAATCGTTGTTCATAATTGACCTCATTAGGCTACCAGAAAAAACAAGAAAGGTTTAAACACCACCAAATTACAATCCATCTTTTAATCAAAAATGTCACTAAAATGAATGTGATAAGCTTTAAGCATAGTATGTTTGCTTGATATTACAATATCATGAAAAAATGCTAAATTAAACCTCGCGAGGAGCTTAAAAGTAAAAAACAATCATAATTTATGTTAATATTTGTAATAACATAATCAAACCTACAATGAAAGTAGGGGATAGATAAAAATCGGTTATATCTGATGCGCTATTGTGGACATAAGTAAAGAGTTGGTAGCTTTTACGCATCAGTTTCGATCGTGATTGCATGCTCAAGTGATAAAGCTAATTCAAGTTGCTCATCGGTCAATATGACATAAATTTGTTTGTCATCATCTGAGTTGATTCGTAAAATCGGCACATCAATACGGCCATCGATATTTTTATCCGCATCCAGACTAAAACCTAAAAAATCGAGTTGTTCGACAATCATCTGACGGATAATCGCCGACTGCTCGCCTATCCCTGCGGTAAAGATAAGCGCATCACAGCCTTTCATACTAACCATCAAGCTTGCGATTTCTTTGGCTGCATGGGTGGCAAAATACGCCAGTGCAAATTTGGCGCGTGGGTCATCACTAGCGAGCAAATCACGCACGTCATTGCTAATTTCAGATAAACCGAGCAAGCCCGACTCTTTATATAGGCATTGGTTCATTTGCTCGAGCGTCCAACCTTGCTCAACCATATATAAAATCACCCCAGAATCCAAATGACCCGGACGGGTACCCATTGGTACGCCATCTAATCCACTAAAGCCAAAGGTACTGTCTTTTGACTCGCCATTGTCGACCGCGGTGATACTACAGCCACTACCCAAATGCGCGATGATTAAGCGTTTTTTGGCAATCTTTGGGAGATAGGTTTCAAGTTTACGCATAATCGCCTGATACGATAAACCATGAAAGCCATAACAGCGCACGCCTTGATCGCGCAGAGATTTTGGCAGCGCATAGCTAGCCCAAATCTCTGGGCGATGGTAGTGAAAGGCGGTATCAAAGGCAGCGATGTGCACCAGGTTTTTATCCATGGCTTGCAGCGCGTTGACCACAGATAGGGCAGGAGGCTGATGTAGCGGACAAATCGGTGATAACTCCACCAAATGCGCCATCACTGTCTCGTTGATCACCACAGGAACATGATAGCGTTTGCCACCATGAACCACTCGGTGGATACAGACAATGTCACGCGCGGGAAAGGCCTGTCTAACACGAGTAAACAGGCTTACCGCGGTGTCTGTCAGGCTATCTTGGGGTTCCCAATCAGCCAAAGATTGTGGCATGGAGTGCCAGACTTTGTTTTTGGTTTTTAGGTTGATATTGACATCAAACAAGGGGGACCACGCAAGGGGGGATGAGTCGACTGCCTTAGCCGTGTCGTACGCCGCCATTTTGATAGTCGCTGAACCCACGTTGAAAGTCACCGCGATCGGGTGAGTTAAGTCAATATGCCTCATGACAGAATCGTTCATGCTAGTAATCTCAATTAATCTCAAGTAACCTGAATTAACATCAAGCTTGTTTACGCTTTTGCGCAACGTAGGCGCCAAGGGCAATAGAATACAGGCGGTCGAGTTCGTCATCCGAACGGCTGGTCAACACAATCGGCACTTTTGAACCCATGACAATACCAGCGGCTTTGGCTTCGCCCAAATAAATTAACTGTTTACCTAGCATATTGCCCGCTTCTAAGTCAGGTACCAGTAAAATATCGACATCGCCCGTGACAGGTGAGTGGATATGTTTGATATCCGCAGAATGTTGGCTAATCGCATTGTCAAATGCTAGTGGTCCATCAAGCAAGGCGCCGGTGATTTGCCCCCGGTCTGCCATTTTGCATAACGCGGCGGCATCAATGGTCGATTGCATTTGCGGTTTGACTTCTTCAACCGCTGCCAAGATGGCTACTTTAGGCTGCTCAATATCTAGCGCGTGCGCAAAATCAATCGCATTTTGCAAAATGTCTTTTTTGGTCAGCAAATCTGGCACCACGTTGAGTGCACAATCGGTCAAGGTCAAAAGCTTGTGATACGTGGGACTTTCCATTAACCACACGTGGCTCATACGGCGCTCGGTGCGTAGGTTTTGGGTTTTATCGATCAGCACACCCATTAACTCATCGGTATGCACTGAACCTTTGATGATAAAGTCGGCTTGCTGTTCACGAACCATTTTTGCGGCGATTTCAACCGCGTCGTGGCTATGCTCAGCATCCACTAACGTAAAGCCTGAAATATCTAAATTGGCGTCAGTAGCGGCTTTTTCGATTTTATGTTTTGGACCGACCAAAATCGGGGTGATGATGTGGTGCTGATGTGCTTGGATACAAGATTGCAAGATGATATCGGTAGTAGGGTGCACCACCACGGCAGGGACAGGGGAGACAAAGCGCCCTTGGGCTAAAAGCTGCGAAAGTTTGGTTAACATCGTGTTGCCCTTATGAGTTGACATAAATAACATTAAGCACTTAGGTTTTGATTAAGCGAGCGGTATAGATTGACATAAAACAGTATGAACCAATGACATGACAGCAAGATGAATCGGTTGTTACGGTGTGTTTGCCGCGCCGCTTAACTTATTAGCTTAGCTTATCTTAACTTAATTTGGCTTAACCAAAGCTAGCCTGAGTCAACTAATCTTGGTAATACCGGCACCGATAATTTTACTGATGCCCCCTGTTTGCGGCACTACTTGGATTTGACTGCTGATTCTATCTTTCAGCGCCTGAATATGGGAAATCACCCCAATTAGCTTGCCCGATTGCTGTAGGTTGGTTAGGGTGTCGAGCGCTACATCGAGTGCTTCTTCATCCAGCGTACCAAAGCCTTCATCCAAAAACAGCGAATCTACTTGCATGCGGTGACTGGCCATATTTGACAGTCCCAATGCAAGCGACAAGCTGATAATAAAACTCTCACCGCCTGATAGATTTTTACTGGTACGGATTTGCCCGCCTTGGTAATTGTCCATCACATTGAGCATCAAGGGCTGCTCGCTATCAGCTATCAGTAAATAACGGTCGCTCATTTTTTTGAGCTGTTCATTGGCATGGGCAACCATGATATTAAAGGTCAAGCCTTGGGCAAAGTTACGAAATTTTTTGCCATCGCTTGAACCAATCAATTGATGCAATACCTTCCATTCTTCGGTATGGTTGCGCTGTTGGTTGATGGCATCTAATAGTTGCTGCTGATTTTGTTTAAGGGCTTCATTGGCTGCTAGCTGCTGCTCAACGGCGCCCAATTGTTTTTGATCCTCGCTAAATTGCTGTTGCAATTGCCCAAGCGCATCAAGCAATTGCTCAAGTGACAGCGCAGTTTGGGGATGATCGAGTAACTGCTGCTGTATGCGTTTGGCTTCAGAAAGTAGGTTATGATTGCGCTGCTGACTATCATGGAGTTGATTGGCAAGCTGTTGTAAGCGTTCCCGCTCGGTATCGACCAAAACCGCAGCGCGATAATCCGCCTCATCCATAAAACCCAATGTCGCAAAACGCTGCTGAATATCGGCTTGTAGGGTTTGCTGGGCAATTTTTAGTTGGGTAGTGCTAGTGGTCAAAGATGCGATTTGTTGTTGCAAAATCTGCAGCTGACTTAGCTGCTCATGAAAAGCTGTTTGGCTGGCTTGATAATCCTGCAAAGCCTGATTTTTTGCTTGGACTAATGCGTGAGAGACGATGTCTACCGCTTGTTCGCCAAACAAGGCGTATCGCTGCGCCTGTAGCTCGCTAATCTCTCGCGCCAATGCTTGCTGTCGCTGACGGGCTTGGTGTTGATTTTGGGTTAAATGGTGCTGATCTGCCACCAATCGGGTGAGCGTTTGCTCAATACCTGTGATGGTGTCATTGATATGGCTAAGCTTAGTTTCTAATCCTTGATAGCGCTGTAAAAGTTGCGCAAGGGTATCGATATGCTGATTTAATTGGGCATTCACATCCTGTGTGGTAGCAAAGCTAAAAGTGCGTTCGCGCGTTGCAAAAGGCATCAGTAACTTGTCAATGCGCTGTATTACTTGATGTTGCTTATCGGCGATAACCAATTGCTGGGCATCAATACCGCGGATTCTGTCTTGGCGATGTTGCTGCTGATTGTGTAGCAGGGTTTGTTGCTGCAAAACGTCATTGTATTGCTCGCTCAATGAGGCTAATCGCTGCTGAGTTTGCTGCTGCTCGGATTGTACGGCTTCGATTTGCGTCAGTGAATCTTGCAGTGCTGCCAAAGACTGCTGATTGTTGGTTTGTTCAGCCTTAATTATCGTCGCCAATCTTTGAAGGGCTTGGTGGTCTATATCGTCATCGGTGCTGGGGGCTGCAACGGGCGGTAATGCTTCAATTGCCTGTTGTACAGGTTGAGCATGTATAAGGTATTGGCTGGCAAGCTGTAATTGATTTAATAAACGTTGGTTGTGTGCCTCTAAGTGCTGTAAATGCTCATTGAGCTGTTGCTGGTTATTTGTGAGTGCATGCTCTTCAAGCAATAACTGCTGTAATCGGCAATTGATGTCATCAAGCCGTTGTTTGGCAATCGCTAATTGTTGCTCTGTATCATCGGGCGTGTAGGGCTGATGGGTAGCGAAAGGGTGCGCGGTTGAGCCACACAGCGGGCAAGGTTCGCCGTGGCGTAATTTATTGCGCTCCTCGGTCAAATCTTGAATTTTTGCCAATAAAATTAAGTTGTGATTTAACAATTCAACGGTTTGCTCGGCGGCTTGTTGCTGCTGCTCGCTAGTTAGTCGTTGGCTAGCAATCTGAGCCAATTGAGTTTGACCCTCGGCTAACTGCTGCACAAATTGCTGATAGTGTTGTAGGTTGGTTTGCCAAGTCTGCACATCGCTTTGCATAGCGATAAGCTGCTGGTCGGTTCGCCAATAAGTTTCAACCTGCTGGCGCAATGCTGCTGCCGACTGCCCTTGTGTCAGATGATGTAAGTGACTGGTTTGGCTCTCTAAGTTTTGTCGATGCTCAGAGATTTGTGATTGCAACTGCGTGAGCTGTGATTGCAGAGCGCAGGCTTGCTGCTCATTGTGCTGAAAATCACCCTGTAACTGCTGCCGTTCGGTGGTGAATGTCTGCACTTGTTCACTAAGTGCTTGGCTAGTTTCTTGTAACTGGTTGAGAGAGGCCAATGTTTGAGGCAAGGTTGTTGCATGGGGGATTTGCTGCTGCGCTTGAATAAGCTGTTCACGCTGTGTTTGCTGGCTAACAAGCTGCTGCTGCTGACTATCAATGCTTTGGGCATTATGCGCCAATTGCTCACCAAGCTGTGACAACTGCTGCGCAATCTCTTGGGCGTACTGATTTTTTTGCCCAAGGGTAGTGTCAAGTTTGCGAACTTGGTTTAATAACGGTTGGGCTTGTTGCCAGTCGTTTTCGGTTTGCTGGGCTTGTGCTTGATGCTCATCTTGGTTTTTTTGAGCAAGTTGGCAATTGTGTTCGGCGGTGGGTAGCTGGTGCTCATAACCCGCAAGATCACTGAGTTGTGCGCTCAACAAATCGCGCTGATAATCAAGTTTTTTAATATCACCGGACACTTCAAGGGCTTTTAGTGCGCGCTGTAGTCGGGTTTTTTGTGGGGCAAATTGGCTTTCTTGCTCGGCAAGGTCGCGTGCTTCATGCTTAAGCTTATGGATTTGGTGCGTGTATGCGTCAAGGTTTTGTCGCCATAGCTTATCAGACTCGATTTTAGTCAAGGCGGTTTGGGTTTCATTGACGATGTCAATTAGGGCGTTTTTTTGTGAGGTTAGGCTTTGTACTTCTTCATCAGATAACACCGTCATGCCTGATAAGCGATCGGTAAGCGTCTTAAGTTCAGCATCTGATTGGGTTTTAAACTCATGTACTTTTTTTGAGATATCGCCATAGATTTCAGTGCCGGTGATTTCTTCGAGCAGGTTGGAGCGCTCGTCGCTATTGGCTTGCAAAAAAGCGGCAAAACTGCCTTGCGCCAGTAGCATGGCACGGGTAAAACGGTCAAAATCCATGCCGGTGAATTCAGCGACCAGTTTTCTAGTTTTTCTGGTTTGGGTTTCAAGCGGTGGTAAATCTGCAGCGTCATCGGTAAAAGGGGCGATTTCGTGCATCGGCGATTGCAAGTTGCCTTCGGGGTTTTTTCTGGCGCGCTTTTGTAGCCAGGTACAGCGATAACTGCCACTTTTGGTGGCAAAAATTACTTCGCTTCGACATTCGCCGGTATGGCGTGACATGAGGTCATTTCTGCTTTGGGTAATCTCGCCCAAGCGTGGCGTCGCTCCGTATAAGGCAAGACAAATGGCATCTAAAATGGTGCTTTTGCCCGCCCCTGTCGAGCCTGTGATGGCAAAAATACCTTCATCAGCATACGCGGCATGGCGAAAGTCAATTTCCCATTCGCCTTGCAATGAATTAAGGTTTTGAAAGCGAAGCTTTAAGATTCTCATTGCTGCCCCCCTTGCAAGCTTTCAAGCACTTCAGTATATCTTGACCATAGCATGGGTTTTTGCTCTTCTAGCACTTGATGGGCAATTAGGCAGCGTTCAAATACTTGTGTTGGGTTTAATTCTTCAAGCGACTCATCCATGCGCTGGCTTTGCATCACCTGATCGCGTTTTTGCTGATTTTTGATGCGTAGTACTTCAAGCCTAGAGTCTTTAACCAGTTCTGCAATTTTTTCTGATAAATCACCCACGACTTCTTGCCCGTCATACACCACTTCAAGCCAAACCGATTGTTGGGCTTTTTTTAGGCTGTGTAAGCTAGTTTTGATGGTTTGCCAATCGCCTTTGAGCGTTTGTATGGGTTGGAACACAGGAACAGGCAGTGATTGCAGGAGGGTAGTATCGCTAAGCTTGGCTATATTGTAAGGTTGCCCAATAATTTGTCCATTAGGTTGCCCACTCAGATGATAACTGGGTGTATCATATCCTGCTTTATGGCTCGCTTGAGCATCAACCTCTGCGTTAATATCAGCCTCTGTATTTATCGCGCCAAGCATGGATGGTTCAGGCAACTCTTCATCTGCAAATAAATCCATCGACGTATGGCTCACACTTTTGCGTTTTTTGACAGGGGTTGGCGCAGAGACAAGCGGTTTTTTTTGAATGGTTAAAGTCTGTAATGGCTGAGACAGTAAGTCAGGCTTGGCATCAAATCGCAGCAAATGCACTTGTTTTTGCTGGCGACTTTCACCAAAACCCATGGCAATGGGTGAGCCAGCGTAACGGATGTGTGGTTGTCCGCCAACCACTTGCGGGATATGTAAATGCCCAAGCGCTACATAGTCAATCTGTGGGTGGAAAATCTCTGCACCGATACTACCCAGTGAGCCGACATACAAATCACGCACCCCATCGCCTTCCATCGTTTGCCCGCCAACGGTAAATAAATGCCCCGTTGCCACAATCGGAATGCTACGCTTATATTTGGCTTTGAGCTGCGCTTGTCGCGCAATGGCAATATCGGCAATCTGTGCATAATGGGCTTTGATGCCTTGGGCAAGTTTTCGTTCTTTATCATCCAATCGTTCGCCATGCCCGACGGTTCGTACATCACGGTCACGCAAGTAGGGCACTGCCATGACAATGAGCTCAGGTTGCCCTGCTTTATCTGATAACGTAATCACTTCATCAGTCAGCGTATCTGTCATACTACCGATGATATGGATGTTAAAGGCTTTGAGTAGCTGTTTGGGTGCCTCCAAAAAACTGGCTGAATCATGGTTGCCCGCTACGATAATCACATGGCGGCAATCGGTATCGCAAACTTGACTTAAAAAATCATAATATAAATTTTGCGCTTGGTTGCTGGGCGCGGTGGTATCAAAAATATCCCCTGCAATCAATAGCACATCGACTTTTTGCTCACGCAGCGTCTGTAACTGCCAGTCTAAAAACTGCTTAAATTCATCGTAGCGTGGCTTACCATAAAGCCTACGCCCCAAATGCCAATCTGATGTATGTAATAAAGTGAGCATAAAAAATTATGCCTCTGTGGCGGGATTCGCTGAAGTCATGGACTCAGAATCTGCGATGGCTGGCGCAGACGCCAATTCGCTATCGTGTAACCCTTGGGCAAACAAGCGACCCAATAGATTAACATCATCGACCCGCGCATAGTTGAGACGGGTGACAAACGCCAAACGGCGATGCGGACCGGCTTCATTGAGCGGCACTAATGACACATTGTCAGTTTGCTGGCGCACTTGCCCAGCTGCCATTTGCGGGACTAACGTGGTGCCCATACCGCTGATAGCCATTTGAATTAACGTATGCAGGCTCGCTTCACTAAAGGCGTGTTTGACGCGGCTTTTATCGAGGTGACATACCGATAGCGCATGATCGGTCAAACAATGTCCTTCGCCTAGCAGCATCAAGTTACTGTTGGCTAACTCGTCGGCATTGATGCTGGGTAAGTTGGCGTGTTTACTGTCTTTAGCAAATACCGCCAAAAACGTCTCTGACCAAAACTCAAATGATAACAAGCCGTCAGTATTGTAAGGCAGCGCAATAATGGCGGTATCAATCGCGCCATAACGGACTTTTTCAAGCAGTCGCTCAGTTTGTTCTTCTACCACATTGAGCTGAAATTGTGGGAATTGTTGGCGCAGTAGCGGCAATACCTTGGGCAGCAAAAATGGCGCAATGGTTGGGATGATACCAATCGTCATCGGATAGGCGAGTGGGGTTTGGTGCGTCTGGGCGCGAGTTACCAAATCATTGACTTCGGCAAATATCCGCGTGGCTCGCTCAAGAATTTCCTCCCCAATCGGGGTGATTAGCACTTGTTTGTTGTTACGCTCAAAAATTTGGGTATCAAGCTGTTTTTCCAGCTCTGCAATCCCCAAGCTTAAAGCAGATTGTGAGATATTACACTCTTCTGCTGCCCGTTTAAAATGCTTGTATTTGGCAACTGCCAATGCAAATTCTAATTGTCGTAATGTAATCATGGTTTGAATTTTAACCTTTAAAATAGCGTACAATCTTCGCTAATGCGTTTTAGTTAAAGATAAATAAAAAGATAAACAGATAAAAAGGTAAAAAAACTGACGGCTACCCTAGCAAACAACACGCAAAAGATGCATGCTAAAAACTTCAATGAACCGAATCATTTCAAATTTAGTTTACCATTTTTGTGTGCTTTTACGAGTGGAATCTTTTTTAATCTATCATTAATTCGGTTTTGGTATTGAATCCATTATCGAGCCTTTCAAAATAATTACAAGATAGCCTAAAGATTGAAACTACAAGGCAAAACCCTCAAGGTTAATTTAAAAAATTAATCAATCAATTAAAAACTTTAAACTAGACTGAATCTTAAATTGTACTAAGATAGACCCATCGATAACAACGTTTGATGATTAAAAAACAGCAACCGACTATAGCCTAACAAGCTAGAAGCCTAAAAAGCTAGGTTGCCAATGACATCAAATTTGTGTTATCAATATAGCACTCACTGATTTGGCTTTGTCAATTGGTGATGTTGCTAAATTTTTAACCACAACAATAGCTTATATAAGGAAAAATCCATGGCTGCAATTATCAACCAAACCATTCCAGAATTCAAAACCCAAGCATTTGTGAATGGTGAATTCAAAGAAATCTCATCAGATGACGTTAAAGGCAAATGGGCAGTATTTTTCTTCTACCCACACGACTTTACCTTTGTTTGCCCAACTGAACTTGAAGACATGGCAGACCATTACGAAGAAATCAAAGCATTAGGCGCGGAAGTTTATGCGGTATCGACAGACACCCATTTTGTACACAAAGCATGGGCAGATGCGTCACCTGCAATTGCTAAAGTAAAATACCCAATGCTTGGCGATGGTACTGGTAAAATCACTCGCGGCTTTAACGTGATGATTGAAGAAGACAACGCTGCGCTTCGTGGTACTTTCTTGGTAGACCCAGACGGTAAAATTAAAGTAGCAGAAATTCATGACTTAGGTATCGGTCGTTCTGCTAAAGACTTAATCCGTAAAATCCAAGCGGCTCAATACGTCCGTGACAACGACGGCGAAGTATGTCCAGCGGCATGGGAAAAAGGTAAAGAAACCTTAAAACCAAGCCTAGATTTAGTGGGTAAAATCTAATCTTGATGGTCTAATGTTTTATTGACTGACAATTAGATAAAATTAAAAACCTCAAATTGAAAGATTTGGGGTTTTTTTTATTCAACTACTGTTGTTAACAATGATAAAATCAGCTTCTTTGAAGTTTGAGAGAATAACCATGGATAGCGCACAAACCACCCACCAAACTGGCAGTCAGACGACAAGTAGCCATTACGCCTTGCTGTGGGCAGGGGCAGCCGTGTCAATCGCTGAGATTTTGACGGGCACCTACCTTGCTCCGTTGGGGTGGGAGCGTGGTTTGTTAGCCATCGTCATTGGGCATATGATAGGCGGGGTGCTATTTTTTCTAGTCGGCTATATTGGGGCAACCCAACGCAAAAGTGCCATGGAAACAGTGAAGGGTAGTTTTGGTTTTCAAGGTGGGATGCTTTTTGCTTTGCTAAATCTTGTGCAATTGGTCGGTTGGACAGCCATCATGATTTATGATGGGGCATTGGCAGTCAATGGGATTTGGGCTATCGGACAAGCGGCATGGTGTGGCGTGATTGGCGCGCTGATTGTACTGTGGCTGTGGATGGGCAACCGTTTCTTTGGCAAAATCAATGCGTTGGCCGTAGCTGGGTTGTTTATTTTAACGCTTATTTTGTCGTATAAATTATTTAACTTAGGTGCTGGGGATGTGGCAGCGACAAAAGACGTGGCAGCAGCGATGAGCTTTGGGTCAGCGGTGGAGCTGGCGGTCATTATGCCATTATCATGGTTGCCACTGGTGAGTGATTATACTCGCCATGCGCAAAAACCTTTGCAAGCGACGCTCGTGAGCAGCGTGAGCTATGGGGTGATGAGTGCGTGGATGTATGCGATTGGACTGGGCATGGCACTGTATACCCAAACATCGGATTTTGCCCAAATGCTGTTACAGCTTGGATTGGGCGTGACAGGGTTATTGTTGATTGTGCTCGCGACGGTGACAACCACGTTTTTGGATGCGTACTCGGCAGGCGTGTCGGGTGTCTCGCTGTGGCAAAAACTTCCAGAAAAAGGTTTGGCAATTGGTATTACCCTCATCTGTACCATCGCAGCGATGCTGTTTCAAATGGATAATATCACTGAATTTTTATACTTTTTAGGCTCGGTGTTTGCGCCAATGGCAGCCATTCAAATTGTGGACTTTTTTATTTTAAAAAATACCGGTATCAAACAGCGTTTTCATGTCAAAAATTTGATTGTCTGGGCGATTGGTTTTTGCTTGTACCGTTATTGGCTTGCCCATCCACTCGATATCGGGAATACCTTGCCGGTGATTATGGTAACGATGCTGTTATGCTTCTTGGTTAATGTATTCACAAAAAAATAATGCCGTCCGCCACGCTTAAACCAACTTTTTTCACAGTGGGATTGATTGGTTGATTGAACCATTAGGCTTGCTATCAATAGCAAAAGCCCTGTCACAACGAACAGGGCTTTAATCAATAAAATCGAACTTAGCTTAGAGCTTATTTATGTTTATTGTCTTCTAAGATTTTGTAGATTTCATCTTTTAATTGCAGTTTTTGTTTTTTTAATGCTTCAATTTCGTCATCAAGGCTGCCTGCTGCAACAGGATCTTTTTCTAGGTTAATGATTTGAGCATCTAAGTCGTTGTGTTTATCAAATAATTTTTCAAAGTGTTTATCAGAAGTTTTTAGTTTGCTAATAAGTTCGCGATGTTCTGGAAACATAGTCCTTTCCTTTTTTTGGTTGTATGTGAAAAATAATGCAAAGGGGTCAATACATAAGACAAATTTGATTGAGTTGGTATATTGCATTTGTCTTATTAGCATTGTAACGAAAAATTGTAGGGTTGACTATACGCTAATCGTTAACAATTGGTGATAGGGAAAAAGCCACACTATCAATGGATTGAAGTAATTTATGTATTAATACCCCACTCTCAACTTGAAATAAGCAAATCAAACTGAAGAGGCGGGTTACCAAGTTTTTTGTTGAGTACAAAGCACAGATTGTGTGAAAGAATCTTACGAATCAATCGATGAGACAAATGCCATAAATCTCTTGCTCGTACCCTTTGTATATTAAATCGTTCTGATAGCTGACCAATGACTGTTTCAACGATACGGCGGGCTTTCATCAGCCGTCTTACCACAGGTTTGGGTCTATCCTCTTTCATATTAGCTCTGAGTGGCGTTTGTAAATCCACGCCTTGAGCGTCGTAGTACGATGTCAGACTAGGGCTGATATACCCTTTATCAGCGCCAAGTAGCCCATGAATATGAGTGGTGATTTCTGGGGCAACCGCTCTTTCATCAACATTGGCAGGAGCAAAGGTAAAGCCTTTAATCATGCCCGATAAGTTAACAAGCAAATGTCCCTCAAAGCCATAGTATCTCTCTTGCTTAGCCGCACAGTAGCTAAAAGCCGCTAAGTCTTGATAGTTTTTATGCCGATAAGCGCGTCCATAATGACAGACGGGTATCGGAAAGCCATCCATAAAATGGATGTTGTCACGGCCCTCAAGTTCACTGACTTTATCTTGTATCTGCTGTTTGACTTGCCACAGATTGGCGCAGTGCTTTGCGAAGTTAGGGTATGAGCCGATGGCTGGAAACCAGTCTTGCCAATGCTGGGTAAAGTATTGCCAAATTTGTTTGTCTTGATCTAGGTGTAAAAATTCACCGACCATCTCCATGCAAATAACCTCAGGATCACTTAGCTTTGGCGCGTAACCTGCACTTCGCAAGGGTTTGGTGACGACTATTTTGTAATATTGCTCTACCATTAAATAGATATTGATGATAAATTCGTCTATGGGGATCTCACAACTCCATTGTATTCTTGGTCGAAAACAATAGATTAGTGAGGTGCTCTTCTTTTTTCAATCACTTTCGAAGTTGAGAGTGGGGTATTAAATGATCGTAATTAATTTTAACCTGCCATTCATAAAAGGAATTTATTATGGTAATAATCAGCCATAAAAAAAACACAGTTAATAATCTTCGTCATTCAAAAGAGTTGTTATTACTTTGTAGCAGTATGCTACTAATAGCTTGTAGCTCAGCACCTGCGCGTACAGGAACAGTGACTAGTGTAAGCGGTGATAATCGCGCCCCTACGACCGCTACCATCAAAGCTAATAGTCAGGTCGCCAAACAATTAAACCTTAACGATCAGCAAGATTTCACAGACGCGCGTCGCGGACTTATCGCCAGTCCTAAAGATTTGAAAATCCCATCCTCTAAAGACGCCTCGAAGAACGTCTGGAATATGAGTGCTTATGATTTTATAGAAGGTGAGGCTCCTGCTACAGTCAATCCTAGCCTGTGGCGACAAGCTCAGCTCAATAATATTCAAGGACTATTCGAGGTAACACCAGGTATTTATCAAGTTCGCGGTTTTGATTTATCTAACATGACGTTAATCAAAGGCGATAGTGGCTGGATTATTATTGATACGATGACCTCAAAAGAAACCGCGCGCTATGCTTATGACTTCGCTATGCAGCATCTAGCTAAGCGCTATCCGAATACAACCAACGTCAGTGCTATTTTATTTACGCATAGTCATGTTGATCACTTCGGCGGAGTATTAGGCATTGTTAGTCAGCAAGATATTGAGCGTAAGAAAATTCCAATTATTGCACCTGCTGGGTTTATAGAAGAAGCGACCAGCGAAAATATCATTGCTGGTAATGCTATGCTACGCCGCGCCGTTTACATGTACGGCAAAGACTTGGCGCGTGATGAATTCGGTCATATCGATACTGGCTTAGGAAAGAGCCCAGCTTTTGGAGAGGTCAGTATTACCAAGCCTACGGTATTAATTGATCGCACTCCTACTAAACTAAATATAGATGGCGTCAAGTTCGAGTTTCAGTACACGCCTGAGTCAGAAGCTCCAGCAGAACTAACCTTCTATCTACCAGAATACAAGGCTTTTGGCGGTGCAGAATTGGTGTCACGAAATATGCATAATCTGTATACGCTACGCGGTGCAAAGGTACGTGATGCTTTGAAATGGAGCGGTTATATAGAAGAGGCGCGTAATATATTTGGTGATGCCGATATCTATTTCGGTAGTCATCATTGGCCTATGTGGGGGCAAGACAATATTCAGAAATTCTTAAAGCAACAGCGCGATACTTATAAATTTATTCACGATCAGAGCGTGCGCCGTATGAATAAAGGTATGACACCAGGCGAGATCGCTGAAGATATTACTTTGCCTACTAGTTTGTCGCAGGAATTCTATAATCGCGAGTATTATGGCACAGTAAAACATAATGCACGTGCTGTCTACCAAGGTTATTTAGGATGGTACGATGGTAATCCTGCCCATTTAGATCCGTTACCTGATCCACAACGTGCTACCGCTTACGTCGATCTAGCTGGTGGTAGTAATAATGTATTATTAAAAGCGCAAAAAGCCTTTGATGAGGATAACTATCGCTGGGCCGCTGAGCTATTGAATCATTTGGTATCGGTTGAACCCAAAAACATAGTAGCGCGCGAGCTGCTAGCGCGTAGCTATGATCAATTAGGCTATCAAGCGGAATCAGGACCGTGGCGTGATGTTTATTTGACCGGTGCTTTAGAGTTACGTCAAGGAACATCCAACACCAGCGTGAATCTTGCCGCTACTAAAGACCTATTATTACAAACGCCAGTCTCTAACTTTTTCGATACTTTAGCTGTGCGTTTAAAATCAGAAGATGCAGCTAATAAAGACACTAAGATAGTGATTAATTTTACGGATCTAAATGAAAGCCATCTCTTATGGATTGAGAACTCAGTGCTCCATCATCGTTTAGTTGATGATTCTAAGCCAGTAGAAGAGAAGGTTAATGCTACGTTGAATTTACCTCATGCTATGTTTGTCGATTTATTAGTAGGTGAAACAGATTTTAAAGGTATGTTGTTATCTAAAGAGTCTAAGGTTGACGGTAATCCACTTGGCTTGATAGGCTTCTTTAGATTGTTTGAGAAGCCTAATTCTTCATTTGGTATAGTGTTGCCAGATGAGTAAGGCAGCTTGTTTTCGACTATAACTATTAAGGCCTTGCTAACAGCAAGGCCTTAATAGTTATATATATTTTATTATCTCATTGCTTGGGTGAACTATCCATTTCTTGTAGTCGTTGAAAGACGGTGTCTGAAAATGGTTTGAAGTAATTCCATGACTTATATTTTTGATTGTACTGACCACCGCCTTCGTTACGCCATTGCTTTAGTATCTCAATGACATCATGGTTGTAGGTCACACACTTGATAGACATCATGCCTGAATTAAAGACCCTGACATCTACCCAAGCATGGTTGACGGTAAAGCGATAGATGGTATAGCCTTTATCAAAGCTTCCGTTGCTATTCTCATCAGTACTGCTCTGGCAATTATAAAGAGGCTCAGGTGATGGTGTAGGGGCTATTGTTAATGATTTCGGTGCTGGAAATATCCACTGCTTATTACTGACACAGTCTAGAATATAATCTTTGGCTTCCTCACTTGGCAACTCAATACCTTGTGTGAGGATTTCTCTCAAATCGATCTCAACGGTCTTAATACCTAATTGCTTAATAAAATCTGCTTTATCAGTATCGATGAAAGAAGTCACAGCAACTTCAATAAACATCATTTCTCCGTCAACCGTTGCGACTATATCAGGTCGAATACAGCCAACAGCTTGCTCTTCGATTAGTTGATCAAACTCCCAAGTTTTATCTTCACTATTTTCGTCATCAGGTAGTGATGGTAGTGTTAAATATTTCTCTTCCATAATGACTTGCTTAGCAAACTTGTGTAGGATACTTTCAGGGTGAATCGTGCAGCTTTCTTTATTACTTAGATGCGAGAAGTGATGCTCATTTTTCTCACCTTTACGAGCCACCACAGGTTCCGCGCATTCAAAGCAAAAACACATACAAGCCAGCCCTCGCTCGACTTGCTTAACATTGACGATTTGCTTCTGCTCATTAACAGCAATTGACATAGACATAGTTACCATCCTTTTGTTAGTTGGTTAGGAGTGAGGTAACTATGCGATAAAATTTGATCTTGAAATAGGCTGCTATAGGGATGTTAATAGGGGTTTAATCGGTGCAATTATATGGAAAACAATCACTTAGTAGTATTCAATGAACTGCATGATCAGCTGATGAATTATCCCCGTGATACGCTTTGGGATACGTATTTAAAGATTATCGTCAGCGAGCAGCTAAGAAAAATTGAGTATTCGGAGTATTAATATTTTGTTATATAAAATAATAAACGTTTTGTTTCTTAAAACATAGCTATCAACTTTCTCACATTGTCAAAGCCTGCAAAAATCACAATAATAAGGTTAACAAAATGACTTACCCAATGACTAGAAGGAAAATGCCATGTTAGATCAAGGTTTATTAGATGCCGTAAAAACTTATAGCGAACGTATGACTCGCCCGATTGAGTTTGTGTTGGGTGAGGGTGAACATGAACAGCGCGCTGAACTGGTGGATTTTTTGACCCAAATTGCAGGCACTACTGACAAGATTCGTTTGAGTCAACAATTCGATGCCAATCTATCACCGATGAGTTTTAAAATTCGTAGCCAAGACAAAGATACGGGTATCATTTTTAGTGGTATTCCAGGTGGTCACGAGTTTACCTCATTGATTTTGGCGATTTTACAATCAGGTGGTAGTGAAATCAAACTTGACCCAGGTATTCAAAATATCATCAAGTCAATTAAACAGCCGCTAAAATTTGAAACTTTCGTCTCATTATCTTGCCACAACTGTCCTGACGTGGTGCAAGCGCTAAACCAATTTGCGTTACTCAATGACAACATCAGCAATGAAATGATTGATGGTGGCGTGTTCCAAGACTTGATTAACGAGCGCAATATCCAAGGCGTACCTGCGGTATATTTAAATGGCAAACCTTTTGCCAATGGTAAAATTGACACTGCCAAACTTATCGAGAAACTGCAACAGCAATACCCAGATTTGATGAGTGGTGCTGCAGTAGCCGAACAGCTTGAGCAGCAAGATGTGACCATCATCGGTGGCGGACCTGCGGGCGTGGCGGCAGCCATTTATGTGGCACGTAAAGGCTTAAAAGTGACCATGGTGGCTGATCGTATCGGTGGGCAAGTGAAAGATACCCAAGATATCGAAAACTTGATTTCAATCCCGTTGACCAATGGTAATGAATTATCTGCCAATTTTGTCAAACATATTACCGCTTATAGTATCACGGTCAAAGAAATGGTAAGCGTGACATCCATCACCGAAAATTCTGCACAAATGAATGAGCAAGGTGATGACAAATTAACTTACCAAATCACGCTTAATACCGGTGAAAGTTTCGCCACGCGTGCGATTATCGTAGCGACGGGGGCAAAATGGCGTAAGCTTAATATCAAAGGTGAAGATGAAAATATCGGTAGTGGCGTTGCGTATTGTCCGCACTGTGATGGTCCGTTCTTTAAAGGCAAAGACGTGGCAGTTGTGGGCGGTGGTAACTCAGGGATTGAAGCGGCAATTGACCTAGCAGGCATTGTCAAACACGTGACAGTGTTAGAATTTGCTGACACGCTCAAAGCAGACCAAGTATTGATTGATAAAGCCAAAGAGCGCGATAATATCGATATCATGACAAGTGTAGCGAGCCAAGAGGTCAAAGCAACCGCTGGTAAAGTCAGCTCGCTAATTTACCAAGACCGTACCACCGGTGAAAACAAAGAATTGCCATTATCTGCTATCTTTGTGCAAATCGGACTGGTGCCAAACTCGGAAGTGGTCAAAGATTTGGTACAGGTGACCAAATTTGGTGAAATTGAAATCAATGAGAAATGCCAAACCAACAAACCCGGAATCTTTGCCTGTGGTGATGTCACTACTGTACCGTTTAAGCAAATTAATATTGCGATGGGCGAAGGTAGTAAAGCGGCACTCAGTGCGTTTGAATACCTCATGTTGCAATAATTTTTCACCTGTTTTTTAGTTATTTTTCAAAAAAAGCCAAACCTCATAGTTTGGCTTTTTTTTGGCAGGTAATATTATGTTGCCTTGTCAGTCTATATTGGTGAGGTAGACATACTACCCAAAATCCGCTACAGTAACTTGCAAACTATCATAGCGATTTAAAGGAATAAATCATGACAACAGCAAATACTTCATCCATCAAGCAGGTTACGGTAGCGGGTGGCGGCGTACTGGGTTCTCAAATCGCCATGCAAAATGCCTTTTTTGGCTTTAACGTCACAATCTTTGATAAAGAACCTGAAAAGGTCAAAGAGCGCATCGCAAAACTCATGCCCATCTACGCCAAATTCTATGACAAAAGCCCAGCCCAAGCCCAAGTCATCACCCATGCGATTCGCTATGTGACTGACTTAGGCGAAGCGGTGGCACAGGCTGATTTGGTCATTGAAGCCTTACCAGAAGTCCTTGATATCAAAAATGAATTTTATAAGGCGCTGGCAAAGGTAGCCCCAAGTCACACGATTTTTGCCAGTAACAGCTCAACGTTGATTCCTAGCCAAATGGTCGAAGCCACAAGTCGTCCCGATAAATTTTTGGCGTTACACTTTGCCAACCGTATCTGGGTGAACAACACCGCAGAAGTCATGGGCTCAGCGCATACCGACCCGGCGGTATTTGACAGCATTGTTGCTTATGCCAAAGCCATCGGCATGGTGGCGTTACCACTCAATAAAGAACAGCCTGGTTATATCTTAAATACCCTCTTGGTGCCCTTCTTAAATGCCGGTATGCACTTGTATGCCAATGACATTGCCGATCCCCACACCGTCGATAAAACTTGGATGATTGGCACAGGCGCACCGATGGGACCGTTTGCCATCATGGATATCATAGGGGTCAATACCATTGTTAATGTCAGCCAGCAAAAAGCCAAAACAGGCTCAAAAACTGCCGAGCGATTTATCCAAAAACTGCAAACCGAACTGATCGATAAAGGTCGCACAGGGTTTGAAGTGGGCAAGGGTTTTTACGATTATCCAAACCCGGCTTATAAAGACCCTGATTTTTTAAAATAAGCCTCAAAAAAGTTTAAAAGTCAGTATTTAAAAGTGAGAGGATGACAAAAGCCCATTCATCCAAAATGGGCTTTTTTTTATCTTCTATTGCGGCAGCACCCACGGCTAGCACTTGCCAAAGCCAACAATTTACCCCAAAATGATAAAAAATTGTTGCCAAAAATCCTAGATGAAGCCAACCATAGCCCAACAAATCAACACCTTATTATATTATTTGCAGACCAAACAGACACCGCCGTTTGAGATACTGTTTTGGGAAAACTTGCAAAAGATTGACTTTGATTATTCAGCCAACAGCCTACAACAACTCAGTCGGTTTTTTGCAGCAATGGCAAAACGCCACATTCAATTGCCACAATTATTGGCAAACCAAAGCGGGCAAGCACTTGTGGTAGCGCTCGCCGCTTATATTGCAGACTATTTAGCCAAAACCACCGGGCAACCGATTGCTTGGTATGACTATGACAGGATGTCAGCGCAACTGGCACGGCAAAATAAGTACCCCACCCAGTCACAGTTACCTGCCGATTTTTACGCGTCACTCACCGCGCGTATCGGGCATAAGGTATATTGCCAACCGCTTAAGCTATTACCAGATTTGCTGCAGGGTAAAGATGTGTTGCCACAGTTTATTGCCCAGATGACGCAGACCCTCTATCAGCAATCGCAAGTGAACTTATTGCAATCGCCTGAGGTGGTGTGTCAGGGCTATTTGGCAAAAGTGAAAACAGGTAAACTACAGGATGCCGCTATCGCATTTTCTACCTATCTGGCAGCGGTGAATTTTGACCATAGCCGTGATAGTTTGGTGCAAATTGATGAGGCGTTATCGGCTATTCAGCAGGCGTTTGGGTTTACGCAAGCGGATTATCTGGACTTTTTGCAAGATGCCTCACATCAAGCATTTTGCTATTTGCTGGGGTTTTATATTGGCGTGACCAGCAGTCGCTTGGCCAATGCGCCCGTGCGCTGGGTATCTTTTGCGCAGATGTATGACAGCTTGGGCGAGGCGTTTGCTGAATGCCTTGAGCATAGTTTTGTGCTGCTGTTTGAGGACTGCTATCGCACGCCAATGCTGGTAGTGACCAATCGGTTATTTGGACTTGCTAGCAGTTTTCCGACTACCGCTGCTGAGTTTGCCGATATTTTACAACGGCAAAATGCAGGTCACCTAGCGGTTTATCCTTATCAAGACGCTGTGAGCGCTACCGCTGACTTGCCAGCGCATTGGACGTCAGCCATGCAGGCGGCGGGTGCGTTGGTGGCATCTGTGCTATCAAGGTTATCACAAGGTCAGCCGATTGTACCTTGTGTGTATCAAGCCCATAGCAGCGACAATATAGGGGATGAATTAACGGTATTTAACCCATCCAATATTAAGCTGTTATCTCCTAGCGATACGGATTTAGACACAGTTAGAGCCACAGATACAGATACCGACAAGCTAATTGATAGCCTCTACCAAACGCTGCATCAAAACCCACAATTAGCCCCCATAATCGTTGGCTGTTTTGATAGCTATACCAATTTGCCGATGGGGCGCACTGAAGGGATCGTGATTGAGATATGGGTGTATGAAAACCCTCGCTTACAGTTGCAGCTTGTGTTGCCGTATCAGTCTGCCAATGATTGGCACAGTCTAAAAATTTATCCGTTAGTCAGTCATCAAAACAGCGCACAAGCAGCGATTACGTCAGAGCAAATAATCGCGTTAACCACTGACTTTTACCAAGCACTGCTAAGCACACCTTTAACACAAAATACCGCGGTCAAAATGCTGTGGCAAGATGCCTGTGTCAATCAACTTGATAGCTGGGTATTGCCGCCCAAAGACCAGCGTATCCAGCAACAAAACGCGCAGCTGGTGACGCATTTTGATTTTACGCTATTGCCGATACTTGATAATCAACCCAATGTGAATATGGCAGCTTTTGACTATACCAGTATTGATTGGCGCGGGTTTGATTTGGCCAAACATATTTTGCAAGCCAGCCACCATGAGCAAGGCTATTTGCAGGTGTACGTCAGTGATAATTTGATTAAAGATGAACTGTATCGGCAAGTAGAAGCGACTGAGGATTTATATCGCTATGGCAAAGTGGTGTGGGGCGTCGTGATAAAATCTGATACGGCGTTAACCGAGCCGATGTCAGAAGAGGAACGAGACACGCCTTTTGCCAACTATCGGGTAAGTTGTGCCGACATTTTGTTTGATCCAAGCGGGCAAGCAAGGCTAGAAGACTTGCAAGCCAAGGCAAGTCAATTAAAGGATGCGATTGGCAGAGTCAATCAGCCGCCAAATGCTACGCCTGACGTGGCATTTTATCAATTACATTGCCAAGACGACACATCTAGGGTGTTCAATTTGGCTTATCCAGCCAGTATCGCAGCGACCAACTATCGGATAACTACCAGTTGGATTTGGCGGCGCCATTTGCCCAATGGTATGTTATCAAACAGCATAGTGCCCATTATCATTCATACTAATGCTTACCAAAATAAACCCGAGCAGGGCGAAATTATGGTATTGCCTAGCCAATTATGGGATAAAGCCTATTATCATTACTGGCTAAGCTTGGCTTATGAGCAATTTGGGCAAGATTATGATTTACTCCCCTATATCCACTGGCAGCAAAAATACGCACAGGATAGCACCGATGCCGCAACCCAAAAGCGGCTATGGCCAAAATTTAAACCCAACCGAGCACCCAGCCGAACACCCAACCGAGCACAAAGTTCAGCTATCGGATTGATGTCAGACAAGCTAGAAAATCCAATGCCAGCTACTGCTAAGCAACAAGCGACTATTCAACAAGCCGCTATTCAACAAACGACTGGGCAAAAACTTGCTGATGTACAGCCAACTTTACAGCCCTTCATAGCGTCAACCTCACAGACACCAAAAGCGTCGCCATCCTCGCTGTCCAATGAGCTGACGCAGCAACTTATGAATGACAAGCTGCGTTTACAGACCCAATTATCCACCAAAGATACAGCCAAAGATAAAAAACTCCTAGTGATTGCTATCGGTGGGGTGCTTGTTTTGATTATCATGGTGATACTGGTCAAATTGATGCGATAAATTTCCCCAATTTTTATTTGAAAAAAGTCAGCATACGCATCAAAAGGTCATAAAAATTTGTTATGCTAACGGTCTGTAAGTTGGATGATGACAACAAAAAGAAAGATAGGGATACAATATGAAAATTATTGCTGATGGCAATATTGCTCATTTAAGCGATTTTTTTAATGAACACACTTTAGGGCGACCCATTGAATTGATTGCGATGGCAGGGCGTGAGATTGACGCGGCTGTGATAGATGAGCATCAGCCCGATATTTTGTTAGTGCGTTCCGTCACGCCTGTCAACAGGCTGTTGTTAGACAACAATAAAAGCGTCAAATTTGTCGGTAGTGCCACCATCGGCATCGACCATGTCGATGTGGAGTACCTCGCCAAGCGTGGTATCATTTTTGCCCATGCCGCTGGCTGTAGTAAACATTCGGTTGCACAATATGTGGTGGCAGCGATTGCCAATTTGCGCCCTGATTATTTATTCAAACCCATCAACCTTGGCATTATTGGGGTGGGCAATATCGGTAATACGCTAGCACAATATGCGATTTCCTATGGCTGGAATGTGCTGGGCTATGACCCACTCAAACCACCGTCGGTGGTGAACAACGCCAAACTTGAAACTGTACTGCAAGAAAGCAATGTGATTAGCTTTCACGTGCCGCTCACGCATGCGCACAACAGCTCATATCCCACCCATCACGACTATCTGATGACCCAAGCGCGCTGGCAAACCGTATCCGACACTGCCATCATCATCAATACCTCACGCGGTGAAGTGCTCGGTCGTGATGATATTGTCGCAAGCCCGAATGTGTGTGTACTCGATGTGTTTGAACACGAGCCCAATATCGATGCCCAGCTGCTCAAAGCCTGTAGTATCGTCACCCCGCATATCGCCGGTTATACCCTAGAAGGCAAACTTAGGGGCACACAGTTTGTCTATAATGCCTTATGCAAATATTTACAGGTTGTCCCAACGGTTGATTTTCATACCTTGATGCCAGCTGAAGTGCCGCTGTTTCAAAAAGTGCATAACCCACTCAAAGACCACGAGCGTCACCAACTGCTCAATAAAATTCCTGTGATGTATGACATCAAAGCTGATGACAAGCGCTTACGTAGTGTGGCAAATGCAAACGGTGATATTGAAGGAAAAGACTTTGATAACCTGCGTAAAAATTACCCGCTGCGCCGTGAATGGCAATCATACGTGTTCAAAATTTGATAAAAAATGTTCACCATGACATAAAGCAAAAATAGCCAGTATGGGAAAATACTGGCTATTTTTTTTGGGTCTGCTAATATTGTCGCAAATCCAACTATCCAAACTGCTATGTCAACCACTTATCAACCTACTTGCACCCTACAAACCGCCCAAGCCCGTGCTCAGATGTATGCCACCATCCGCCAATTTTTTGCCGAGCGACAGGTGATAGAAGTACAAACCCCGGTGATGTCACAGGCGGGCAACACCGATATATTTTTGCAATCCGTCGCTAGCAATGTCACTGTGGCCGACCATCCAACAACCTATTATCTGCACACCTCACCCGAATTTGCCATGAAGCGTCTATTGGCAGCTTGGCAAGTGCCGATGTACCAGATTTGCCCCGTGTTTCGCGACAACGAAATTGGCAGCCGCCACAACATTGAATTTACCATGCTTGAATGGTACCGTCCCAATTTTAGCTTGGATGAACTGGCAAAAGAGACCAATGACTTGATATCCGCGGTACTCGGCTATCCGGTGATCTTTGACCATTATCGCTATGTGGATGCCTTTATGGATTTTGTTAAAATTCATCCCTTTACTGCTAGTTGCGATACCCTTAAAGCCATCGCTAAAGATAATGGTCTTAACATTGATTTGGGGGAGGATCACCAAGGCTGGTTAGATTTATTGTTTAGTCATTTGGTGGAGCCTAATTTGGGAAAAGCGCTACCGACACTCATCTACGATTATCCTGTCGCCACTGCCGCCCTCGCCAAGACAATCACAGACAAAGATGGCAATCGGGTGGCTAGACGCTTTGAGCTGTATATCAACGGTCTTGAAATCGCCAATGCGTATGATGAGCTGGCTGATGGACAGGCGCTGCGTCTGCGCTTTGATGAAGACAATGTGGCGCGTAAAAATCGCGGGCTACCTGTAATGCCAATTGACGAAAATCTGCTGGCAGCTTGTGATGCCCTGCCAGCTTGTAGTGGCATTGCGCTTGGCCTCGATCGACTGCTGATGATTAAAACGGGCAAAACCCATATCCGCGATGTCATCGCTTTACCCACCCCTCACGCCTAACAGCAGTGAACTCAAAAAATAGGAATTGATATGAAAATTTGGCATTTATTTTTGGGGCTGATGGCAGGCTTGGGCATCCCGATTCAAGCAGCGATTAACACCCGATTGGGCGCAATGTTTGGTGGTCAACCGTTAATGGCAGCATTTGTATCGTTTACGGTTGGCGCGCTATTATTGTTCTTGGTGTCTTTGCTATTTGTCGATTGGCAAGCGGTACAATCGGGTCTATCAGACATGCAAATCAGTGATTGGTGGAAATGGCTTGGCGGTGCGCTGGGCGCGTTTTTTGTTTTTGCGTCGATTTTTTTAGCGCCAAAAATCGGTGTTGCCAATACGGTGTTTTTGTTTATCTTAGGTCAGCTGGTTATGGGCATGGTGGTAGATAGCTTGGGTTTATTTGGTATGCCTGTTAAAACCCTGCATTGGAGTAAATTTTTGGGGATTGTATTGATGCTGGTGGGCGTATCGTTTTTTATGTTTGGACAAAAATGGTTTGCTAAGTCGTCATAATGCTATTTTTAGGTCAATGTTCAAAGCCAATCGCTAATTGATGGATATAATCATTGAATTTGTGTTCATCTTGCGAACCAATCATCAAGGCATTGGGAATAGACTCATCCATACCCAATAACATCACCACACCAAAATCTTCCGCTTGAAAATAGCGCTCATGCGGCTGCCGCAATTCGGTGATTTCACTGGCGATATGCTGTAATTTTTCACTCAAATCAGCTGGAATTGACCGTCCATCAAAATCATAAATTTGGGCATGGTGTTTCAATCCACCATTGACACCATTAACAATCGCTTGCGCCAGTAAGAACTCCGCTAACGGTAATTCATCAAACCAATGAATTTCGCTTTGTTCAATCGCATCAAAGTTGCGGCTCATTTGCACCATCGGGTTATGCTGCTTTTTTGGGCTTAGGTCATCTACATGAATGCCCCAAACGCCGTCATTATCGCAGGTTTTGCCAATGACGAGATGGTCGCCCAAGCGTTCTAACGGCAATAAGCCAAGGTGATTAAAGCCACTATTTAGACTAGCAATATTGCCTAAAGCCAATAAATAATGATACAAACCTGCAGGTAGTTGAAAGCCCAAGGCCTGCTCATTTTGCTCAATCATCGCCTGACTGACACCCAGCGGTTCGGGGTGATTTTCCAGTTGATACAATAACTTAATAGCACTAATAGGGTTTAGCATAATCAACTAGCGAATCCAAGCATTTAAAATATTGGCGAAGGCTTGTTTGTCTTTGTCGCTATAGGGGGCTTGTCCACCTTGCTGTGAAGCTTCTAACACGCCTGTACTTCGCATGGTATCCATAAAATCGCGCATATTAAGCTTTTGCTTGATGTTGTCTTTGTCATACACAAAACCGCGAGAGGTGACTACCTTGGCACCTTTTTCAATGCAGTCATTGGCGAGTGGTATATCGCTGGTGATGACCACGTCGCCCGCTACACAGTGCGCTGCGATATAGTCATCCGCTTTATCAAAACCGCCTTCGACCACTGTCATCTGCAAAACTGGCAAGCGTGGCAAAGCAATGCCGCGATTGGCGACAAAAATCGTGGTTGTCTGCGTGCGCTCCGCGGCTTTGATGATGATTTGCTTGGCAATATTGGGAATTGCGTCAGCGTCTATCCACAGGGTTATTTTTGCTGTCATGGCTTTCACTAAAAGGATTAGTCATCTAGCAAATCAAGCTGTTTGGCAGATTGAAATAACACGTTTGAGCGGTTGCCCGAACGGCAGAACATAAACACCGGTTTTTCTGCTTGATTAAAAATCTCGGCAAACTGCTCAACTTGCTCACGGGTTAATTGACCACCAACGACCGGTAGATAATGATAGGCGAGCCCTGCTTGCTGTGCTTCAGTAGCGATATCTGTTTGCAGTGGTTGGTTGGGCTCTTCGCCATCAGGGCGGTTGTTGATGATGGTTTTAAAGCCTTGCGCTTGAATTTGAGCAACTTGCTGTGGCTCAATTTGACCATAAAAAACAGTATTGTTTGGCATGTTGTGTTTCCTTATAAAGTTAGCGATAAAGTTAGCGTTGATTATTCATGTTTTTACTGACTACGACAAGTATATTTATTGGGTTAATTGTTTAACGGCTTGTTGCGTACTTAAAAATACCTTGCCGGTTAATTTTTGAATCACATCGGTTTTTTCAATCACATCCATCACAGGCCCTTTGACTTCCGAAAAATGTAGGGCGATAGCTTGAGCTGCCAAATTTTGGTTTAGATTGATGAGCATATCTTGTGCCGTCAAATCAATATGATTGACTGCCGATAACATCAGTACCAGATTTTTAGTCTGTGAGTGACTGGCAATTGCTTGCTCAATAAAGTGTAGTACGGACTGGGCATTACCATAAAACAGGCTTTCATCAATACGAATGATCAATAAATCATCAAACTGGGTCACTGCATGGCGTGCAACATTACGAAAATGCCCGGTATCACCAATTTGACCCACAATCGCGATATGCGGATGGCTGGTTTGCCAAATCAGGCCTGCAAAGGAGGCTAACAGCCCCGCCACCAAGCCAATATTTAGCCCAAACATTAACACACCTGTGAGTGCCACGCCAAATGCCAGCGCATCGAGTTTGTCATAGCGCAGCGCTTGCTTGAGCGTTTGCACATCAATCATACTGATAATCACTGACATGATTGTAGCACCCAATATGGCATAGGGAAGTGGCTCTAAAGTCTGGCTAAAAAACAGCAGCACCAATGCCATCACCAGTACCGATAACATACTGGCAAGGGGGCTTTGCGCGCCCGCATCGACATTTACCGCGGTGCGTGAGAAGCCACCAACAATGGTAAACGACTGAAAAAACGCACCGGCGATATTGGCAACGCCTAGCCCTTTAAGTTCTAGATTAGCATCGTAAGCTTCATGGCGTTGTCGCGCAAATGAGCTGGCAACCGAGTTGCTAGAGACAAACGCAATCAGCGCCATCAATCCGGCTGCAGGTAATAAATTAATGAGTTCAACGGGCGAAATCTGATAAAACGGCAGCACAAAATGCGGCAAACCACTGGGTACATCCGCCACCGTACGAATACCGATAGCGGCAAAGTTGCCAACTTGACTGGCGATAATACCGATTGCCAGTACCCCAAGGGGTAACATGCGCGTGATGACCTCAATGACTTTGTCAGCCAACAAAGGCTTGAGCCAAGTTTTAAGATAATAGCGGTTGATAATTAGGACGGTGAATGCCGCAACACCGACCATTAAGGTGGGCACGTGCAACTCACGGCGATGAAACAAAAAGGTTTCAACATTCTCTAGCAGTGAATTGCCACTAATCGCGATACCCGTCACATATTTGATTTGCCCGACCAAAATCAAAATCGCCGCGCCACTAATAAACCCTGCCGTCACGCCACGGCTAATAAACTGGGTAATCCAGCCGAGCCGAAACACGCTTGCTAGCCACAATAGTGCCCCTGTTATCAGCGCCAAAAACGACGCCATAATGGCATAATGCATGGGCGGCAACTCGTTATAGGGCTGCAGCGCTTGTGCGGTCATAATCGCCGTAATCGCCACAGGACCGACGGCATTGACCGAGCTTGCGCCAATCCACGCATACACCAGTACCGGCACAATCGCTGAATATAACCCATATACAGGGGGCAACCCCGACAGCATGGCATAGCCCAAACTTTGCGGAATTACCAAAATACCCACGATAACACCCGCCAACAAATCTTGACTGAGATTTGCCTTGTTATAGTGCGTTACCCAGTGGGGTAATCGTCGCAAGTAGGCTGAATGTAATGGCAAGGTGGTTATTCCGATAAAGTGGTTACTCTGATAAATTAGCGTCCGATAAATTGGCAGACTGGTTAGCTTTAGATTTAATTATTTTGTGTGACAAAAGCGATCATACAGTACATTGAGGATTGCTAAGGCATTGTCACTGGCGACTGAATAATAGATTTGTTTGCCTTCGCGGCGGGTGTTGACCAAACCATCTTTACGCAAAATCCCCAATTGCTGCGACAGACTTGGTTGACCCAGTCCCACTTTCTCTTCAAGCTGGCTCACACAATGCTCACCTTGCGTCAATTGACACAGCAGCATCAAGCGGTCAGGATGAGATAACGACTTTAACAACTGGCTGGCTTTTCCTGCAGCAGCGTGCATTTGATCGAGCATGGTTGCATCCATCGACACAGGCGCATCGGACTGCGGTTCGGCAATTTCAGACATGACTTTCCCCCCAAGGTATTTTGATGGCTAATACGCAATGCCTGATACTAAGTGCTGCTACCATCAAACTTATCACATAATTTTAAAATAAATAAACGTTTGTGCCAATACAATATATTTAATAACATATTATAAAATAATATAATGAATTGAGCAACGCCTTTCAATGCGGCTATTATACAAAAGTATAAAGTGTTTTTTCAGTTGAAATTGCCATAAAGATATGCCAAAAGCGTTTTTAGATAACAGGAAAACTTATGAACATTCATTCTTTTTTAGACAAAGACACTGAAACTTTTACCCACGTCCTAGTCGATACAGCTAGCAAACACTGTGCCATCATCGACCCAGTATTGGATTTTGACGCCGCAGCCGGCAAAATTAGCTATGACAATGCCGATAACGTCATTGGGTTTGTCAAATCACAAGGGTTGACCTTGGACTATATCATCGAAACCCACGCCCATGCCGATCATTTATCGTCCGCGCCTTATATCAAGGCGCAATTAGGCGGTAAAATAGTGATGGGTAAATATATCGATAAGGTGCAAAAAACCTTTAAAACCATTTTTAACTTTGACGAACTAGCCACCGATGCCAGTCAATTTGATATTTTGACTGAGGAAGGCAGCGAGCTAACACTGGGTGATTTGAGCATCACAGCCATGCATGTACCGGGTCATACCCCAGCTGATATGGCATATAAAGTGACGGATAAAAGCGGTGACAAAGAAAAAATTGCGGTATTCGTCGGTGATACTATCTTTGCCCCTGATGTCGGCTCTGCACGCTGTGACTTTCCTCATGGTAGTGCCGAGGATTTGTATGACTCGATTCAGCGTTTATTAGCCTTGCCCGATGATACCCTGCTGTACCTTTGCCATGATTACCCACCCAAGGGCGGGCGTGAGCATATTGCAACGGTTTGTGTCAGTGAGCAAAAATTACGCAACATTCATGTCAAACAAGGGACGCCTAAAGCAGAATTTGTACGAATGCGTAACCAACGTGACAAAACACTTGCAATGCCACGTTTGATTTTGCCATCGGTACAAGTTAACATCAATGCAGGTGAATTGCCAAAACCAGAAAACAATGGCGTTCGCTACCTTAAAATTCCCTTAAATCAATTATCATAAAATAAGGAAAATAAAAATGAAAACCAATGTGGGCAACAAAGAACGAGTCGTGCGTGTTGTGGCAGGTCTAGCTTTACTAAAATCAGCGAAAAGCAAAAAGATGAAAATGCTTGGCTTAATACCCTTAGTATCGGGTGCGACGGGTCATTGTCCTTGTTATAGCATGCTAGGTATCAACACCGCCAAATCAGCAGCAGATAGCAAAAAGCACGCTAAAGCGCAATCCAAAGACCATGCGAAAGATAGCGCTGATGACAAAAGCACCGTGATTGACAGTGTCATGCAAACAGCTGAAACCTTAAAAGAAACAGTTCAAGAAAAAGCAGCCACGCTTAAAGAGACTGCTCAGGAAAAAATAGAAGAACTTGCAGACGCCAAGAAAGCTGACCATGCAGACAAAGCGGAAAAGTCAGAACAATCAGAAAGAAAAGAGGCTTAATCTAGGCGGCTTTAATTTAAGCGAATGTGACATTCGTTATAGTCTAATAAAAGACTGAGAAAAGGCATCCGTTTGGGTGCCTTTTTTCGTTATACTAGCTTTTATCATTTTCAAGACAAACACAACTCAATGAAAAATACAGCGGTCAAATTTTGCGGCTTTACCCAACTTCAAGATATTACAAATGCGGTCAATCTTGGCGTCGATGCGGTGGGTTTTGTATTTTATGAGCCAAGTCCGCGAGCAGTGACCCCCGAGCAAGCCTGTGAGCTTGCCAAAGCGGTGCCTGCGTTTACCACGGTGGTGGCATTGGTGGTCAATATGCCCGAGCAAGAATTGGTTTATCTATCGCATCACGTGCCATTTGATATCGTGCAGTTTCATGGTGATGAATCGCTGCAAGAATGCAAGCTGATGGCAGATAGAATCAATAAACGCTGGATAAAGGCATTACGTATCAGCCATGATGACACCACGGAGACGATTGTCAGCCAAATCCAAGCGCTTAAAGACTTTGGGGCGTGTAGCGTGCTACTTGACGCCTATCATCCCGATAAATTTGGCGGTACAGGTGATAGCTTTGATTGGGAAAAAATCCCCAACTACTCGCCGTTACCGATTATTTTGGCGGGGGGTTTAACGGCGGATAACGTGGGCGAAGCGATTGCTAAAACCAATGTCTATGGCGTGGATGTGAGTGGCGGCATTGAGTCAGCAAAAGGGGTGAAAAGTTTGGCGAAAATGACAGGTTTTTTAGATAAAGTGAGGAATTAAATGAGTATCGGTAAAATTGTACGCTGGCACGATGACAAAGGTTTTGGCTTTGTAAAATCTCATGATTTGGACAAAGATGTATTTGTGCATATTTCGGCTTTTCCGCCTAATTCACTTCGTCCAAAAGTTGGTGATGATGTCGTTTTTCAAGTTGAAAATACGCCAAAAGGGTTACAGGTGACTAGAGCAAGATATAAAGATCAACTAAATGATAATGTTTCGACAAATGCTCAAAAAGGAAACCTTTACTTAGAATTAGAGCGAGATGACAATATTTCTCGACGTAAAGATAGTGATATGTCTTTCCCAAAAAAATCCCATAGGCATAGACAATCAAAATTACCAAATAATAAGCCAAAAGGTTTGTTTAGTTCTCTATTTGGTCTTTTAGCAATTGCTTGCCTTATCTATTACGGCTATCAGAATTTGTCAAATCGTTCAGAATATACTAATTCGCAAGTATCTAAGCAAACACTTGCTAATATAGAGCAACAAAAATCGGTTAATAATACCAATTTCAAATGTGATGGTAGACAACATTGTAGCCAAATGAATTCACGTGAAGAAGCTGAATGGTTTTCACAAAATTGCCCTGATACTAAAATGGATGGTGATAAAGATGGTGATGTCTGTGAAAACGATAGTCGTTGGTAACATTTTAAATAAGTCAAACATTAACATTGCAATTTTAGCAAAATACTTTATACTAGCGTTCTAGTACAATAGAACAAAAAGACGACAGGTGAAAAATGAATATCTTGGTCACAGGCGTAACCGCAGGGTTTGGCAAAGCGATTGCCGAATTACTCATCTCAAAAGGTCATACCGTCATCGGCACTGGCAGACGTCAAGAAAAACTGGACGAACTACAGAGGCAACTGGGCGACAAATTTATCCCGCTAAACTTTGACGTATCGGACTTGCCTGCCACCAAAACCGCCTTACAAACTTTGCCAAATGATTTGCTTACCAACATCGACGTACTGGTCAATAACGCAGGATTGGCACTGGGACTTGAACCCGCGGATAAAACAGACTTTGCCGATTGGCAACAAATGGTCAATACCAATATTCTAGGCTTGATTCATTTAACCCATGAAATTTTACCTTTCATGGTCGCCAACAACGACGGCTACATTATTAATTTAAGCTCAACCGCAGGTAATTATCCGTATTTTGGTGGTAATGTGTATGGCGCGACCAAAGCCTTTGTGACCCAGTTTAGCCTAAACTTGCGTGCCGATTTGGTCGGCAAAAATATCCGTGTCAGTAATATCGAGCCAGGACTATGTGGTGGCACGGAGTTTAGCAATGTTCGTTTTTATGGCGATGACGCCAAAGCCGCCCAAGTTTATGACAGCGTGCAATATGTCACCCCACAAGATATCGCCAATATGGTGGCATGGCTGATTGAACAGCCCAAACACGTCAATATCAACCGTATTGAAGTCATGCCAACCGCACAAACCTTTGCAGGTTTAAAAGTCGTTAAAGATTTATAAAATTAGAGAGAAAATAATGAACATTCAAAATCCAACTGAAGTAAAAGACTTTAATCAATATCCCGATGCCAGCGGACATTTTGGCATTCATGGGGGACGCTTTGTCTCTGAAACCCTGATGGCGGCACTGGAACAACTTGAGCATATCTATAATACTGCCAAAGCTGACCCCGAATTTTGGAAAGCCTTTCAAGACGACTTGGTCAATTATGTTGGCAGACCAACACCACTTTATCATGCCAAGCGCCTAAGTGATGATATCGGTGGGGCGCAGATTTATCTCAAACGTGAAGACTTAAACCACACAGGCGCTCACAAAGTCAACAACACCATAGGTCAAGCCTTGCTTGCCAAGATGGTCGGTAAAAAACGCATCATTGCCGAGACAGGCGCAGGACAACATGGCGTAGCAACTGCCACCATCGCAGCGCGTCTAGGTCTTGAATGTGTGGTGTATATGGGCGCAGATGATGTCGAACGCCAAGCCATGAACGTGTATCGTATGCGTCTGCTTGGCGCAACCGTGGTACCTGTCACATCGGGCACTCGCACGCTCAAAGACGCCATGAACGAAGCCATGCGTGACTGGGTCACCAATGTCGATAGCACTTATTATGTCATTGGCACTGTCGCAGGTCCGCACCCATACCCCATGCTGGTGCGTGACTTTCAAGCCATTATCGGCAAAGAAGCCAAACTACAACACTACCAAAAAACAGGCAAACTGCCCGATGCGTTGGTCGCTTGTGTCGGTGGCGGTAGTAATGCCATTGGACTGTTTTATGACTTTTTAAATGATAAAGACGTCAAAATGTATGGTATCGAAGCCGGCGGCGATGGGGTGGAGACAGGCAACCATGCTGCGCCGCTTACCGTCGGTCGAGTGGGTGTATTACATGGCAACCGCACGTATTTGATGGCGGATGATGATGGGCAGATTTTGGGCACCCATTCGATTTCGGCAGGGCTGGATTATCCTGGCGTGGGTCCTGAGCATAGTTTCTTAAAGGATATCGACCGTGTGCAGTATGTACCTTGTACCGATGAAGAAGCGATGGTGGGATTTCGTGAATGTACCCAAAAAGAAGGCATTATTCCTGCACTAGAAAGTTCGCACGCCATTGCGTATGCGTTGAAACTTGCCAAAACCATGTCAAAAGACCAGTCGATTATTGTCAATCTTTCGGGTCGTGGGGATAAAGATTTGCATACCGTCATGAAACGTGATGGAATTGAGATTTGATTGATAATCTGCTCAATTGGAATGGCTTAAATTTACTCGGTTTTACATTTATAGTTATGAGAGATAAAGTTTAACGAATTAATGTGGACGATGACAAATAATACTGAAATGCAACTGCCAACTAATAGCTACAAAATAATTTATTATTTGTACATGGCTTTTGCTTTTTACTTTCTAATCGGTATTTATGCCAATTTTCACGAAGGTATTTGGGAGATTTTATACCAACTTAGTTTTAGTATGGTTTTTCTTTCAATAATGCCAGCTAGCTATTTTATATTTCAAAAAATGCGACAAGGGAATGATAGTGTTTTAGCCGATATTAGAAGTGGCATTCTGGTCATCATATTTTTAGCAATTATATTATTTCTTGGTTCATTTGAATTTAAACAGAGCTTTTATGCTGTTTTTGAGCCCACCAAAACAGCGATGGCTGATGAATACACAACCCAAATAAAAGAATATCGTGGGACGAAACAGTATTATTTGTTTTTTGATGATAAAGAAAATCCAAACTCTTGCGATAGTGATATACAAAAATGCAAATATCAATATAAAGTGAGAATCAATAGTGGCACTTATCAACAGATAAACAATAAACAGCAAATGGCAAAAGACAATCCTTTGAAAATATTCTATAAGCCGAAAGCTGAAATTTTAATGAAATGGGAAGCTATTTAAACTTCCCAATAAATTTACGCTAATATCAGGAAAACCTATGACCCGAATTGAAACCACATTTAACACGTTACGAGCGCAAAACAAAAAAGCTTTAATTCCTTATGTGATGGCAGGCGACCCAAACCCAAGTGTTACCGTCAGCTTACTACATGAACTCGTTGACCACGGCGCAGACATCATCGAAGTAGGTTTACCATTTTCTGACCCCATGGCAGACGGTGAAACTATCGCACTCGCAGGCGAGCGCGCAATGGCAGGTGGCACCAGTACCCGCCAAGCGATTGAGATGGTAAAAGCGTTTCGTAAAACCAACACCACCACGCCAGTGCTAGTCATGGGCTATCTGAATCCGATTGAAATCATCGGTTATGACAAGTTTATCAGCCTTTGTCAAGATGCAGGGATTGACGGTGTTTTGATGGTCGATTTACCGCCACAAGAAGCGGGCGATTTTACCCAAAAACTCGCCAATTCCGCAATGAACGAAATCTTTTTACTTGCGCCAACCACCTTGCCAGAACGCCGCGAGCAAGTGTTAAAACATGGCGGAGGTTTTATCTATTATGTATCGGTCAAAGGCGTAACAGGCTCAAAAGCATTGGATGCCCAAGATGTGGGCGAGCACGTCCAAGCGATTAAAGCACAAACTGCTTTGCCTGTGTGTGTTGGTTTTGGTATTCGTGATGGTGCATCGGCAAAAGCAGTCGGACAATATGCGGATGGTGTGATTGTCGGTAGTGAGCTAGTGAAAAACTTTGCGGATGTGGGCAATGATGAACAGAAAATTGCCCATGCCAAAAAAGCCATCTTAGATAAAATGGATGAGCTAAGAGAAGCGATTGATAGTCTTGAGTGATAGAATGGTTTGAGGTACTTGAGGTTAATCATTTCATTTATTGCTAAAATCAGTTAGCATACGCATTATAAAATGAGTTTGTACTTGTACACTCAAAAAACTACTATTCATTGGCACTCTTAAATTGCACTGTTAATAGGGACTTATTATGAGCACTGATATGAAGCCTCAACCGATGGGACAGACACTGGAAGAAACTTGGTTAAAACGCCCATTACCCACCATCAAGCCGCGTGCCAAGCAAATACTGACGGCGGTTGAGACCGAACCATCGACTCAATGTCCCAACTGTAATTCAATCATCACCAATACGGCGCTGATTTTTAATAATTATGTCTGCCCATCGTGTGATGAACATCTTAGCATGACCGCGCGCACGCGTCTGAACTGGTTTTTTGACCAAGTAGATGATGAGCTAGGGCAGCAGTACCAAGCAGGCAATCCATTAGACTTTGTCGATAGCAAGCCTTACCCAACACGAATGAGCGAAGCGCAAGCCAAGACAGGCGAAACCGAAGCGCTTATCGTCATGAAAGGCAAACTTCAGCGGCTATCCGTGGTGGCTTGTGCGTTTGATTTTGCTTTTATGGGTGGCTCAATGGGTTCTGTGGTAGGTGATCGATTTGTGCTCGCTGCCGAGACGGCGCTCAAAGAACAAATCCCGCTGGTATGTTTTGCCGCATCGGGTGGCGCCCGTATGCAAGAGGGCTTGTTATCACTCATGCAAATGGCGCGTACGGCGGCAGCGATTGAGAAACTCAAACACGCCAATATTCCTTATATTGTGGTACTGACCAATCCTGTGTATGGCGGTGTGACGGCATCACTTGCGATGTTAGGCGATATCCATTTGGCAGAGCCCAAAGCCATGATTGGTTTTGCCGGCAAACGGGTGATCGAACAAACCGTTCGCGAGGTGCTGGGCGAGCCTTTCCAGCGCGCTGAGTTTTTGGCAGAGCATGGTGTGGTCGATCATGTCGTCCATCGTCTACAAATGAAAGAAACCATTCATCGCTTACTCAAAAAAATGACCTATTTTCGTCAGGCTCACTAATTCATTATTATCACGGTTTTATCCATGCAACAGTCAAGCTCACCAGCCGCACTCTCACCATCCCCATTACCGCCTAGCGTTTCAAGCTCGTTAACCGAGTGGCTAAACTATATGCAAGGCATCCATGTGTCCGCGATTGATATGGGGCTTGAGCGGGTGATGCCCGTATTTCAAGCATTGGGTATAAAGCAAACCGATGCCTTTGTGTTTACCGTGGCAGGCACCAATGGCAAAGGTTCAACCACCGCCACTATTGCTGAGATTTGTCAACAAGCGGGCTATAAAACCGCTTTATATCAATCACCGCATCTACTGGTGTTTAACGAACGTGTCAGAATCAATGGAAAAATGGTCGATGACCAAACCCTGATTGATGCGTTTGCCAAAATCGAGCAGGCGAGATTGGATTGTGGGTTGACACTGTCATTTTTTGAAATGACGACGCTTGCCGCGTTTTTGATTTTTGCCCAAAACCATTGTGATGTCTGGGTATTGGAGGTGGGGTTAGGCGGCCGCCTCGATGTCGTCAATGTCATCGAGCCAAACCTTGCGGTCATTACCAATGTGGGTATCGACCATGTCGAATGGCTCGGCGACACCCGTGAAAAAATCGCGGTAGAAAAAGCTGGTATTTTGCGTGATAATCTAACATTGGTGTATGGCGAAGCCGATATGCCCTCGACCATCCCGCCTTTGATGGCACAGCACCATGCCCATTTGCTACAGTATGGCAAAGATTATGGCTACCGCCATATTGACGGTGCAGCGACATGGCAATATAGCAATAACGCGGTGACTTTATCATTGCCTATGCCCAATTTGTCTTTGCACAATACCGCAACGGCTATCACCGCCCTCTTAGCCAGCCCATTGACCATAACCCAAGACCACATCCAAGCTGCGTTACCGAAGGTAAAATTGGCTGGGCGTTTTGACAGCAGACGCATGTCAGCTCGCCAATGGGTGTTTGATGTTGCCCACAATGAGCATGGGATGCAGTTTTTGCTCAAGCAGTTGACGCCGTATGTACATGCCTACCAACGCCAGCATCCAACCGCCAAATTGCATTTGGTGATATCCATGCTCGCTGATAAAGACATTGAGCCAGTGCTTGCGCAGCTACAACAATTCTCCCAAACGGTAATGCCGATTGACAGTGTTCATAGCGGCGTTATATCTCACCCTAGAGCCAGTAGCCAAGAGCGCTTAACTGAGTTGTTGCCACGCTATTTTAATTCTGTGTCTATTTTTGAGGATTTGAATTTGGCGACCCAATCGGTGATTGTCCACAGCCAAGATAATGACCTAATTTTAGTGTGTGGTTCTTTTTATACCATCAGCGGTGTACTGACTAGCCAATCACTCAGTGAATAACGAATTTGTGCGTCAAATGATTTTACTTTTCAAAATTTTCAGTTAATATCTCAACAATGGTAAAAACTGCTAACGCGAATTTTGCTATGATTAGTCAAAATTCGTTGATTTTTATAGGTTGAAAAAATCATTTATCAAGACACATAAATTAGGGTAATTGGCATGAAATTTTCTAAGCAAGCATTATTGGGTACAACGGTATTGTTAGGCGGTAGCGTGTTGTTATATGCCACTATGCACCAAGTCTTGAACGCGCCTGCCAAACCTGCAGTCAATAGCCAACAAGTTATCGCTAAACCCACGACAGATAAACAATCGGCAATCAGCAACGAGCCACTCACCGCCGATATCGCAACCGAAAAAAATTTACTGGCGCAAAAACAAAAAGAACGTGAGCAACGGGTCGCTGCGCAAGAACAACAAGCCCAGCAATACATGACCGAGCAACAGCGGATTGAAGCGGAAGCTTTGGCGCGTAGCCGTGCTGAAAATCAACTGTATGCCAACAAAAATGCCGCCAATACCAATTCGGTGGTTGCCAGCTCAGTGACCGCGATTACCCAACCTGTGGTAAAGCCCCGACCCGTTGACAGGGACGCCGCACCACCACAAACGCAAGCTGCAGTACCCAATAGCGTGCAAAATAGCGCACAGTCCCAAAGCGCTGCGCAAACTCGAAGCGCTACGCAAACTAAAGAACAAGCAGCTACGCCAAAGCCCACAGTGACAGCACCCGCCGTCGCACAGCCGCAGCCCGCGGCAAAAGCCACCCCTAGCAATCCTGGCACCTATCAAGTCAAGGCAGGCGATGGGTTGATAGGGTTATCACGTCGCTACAATGTGCCAGTCGACGTATTGGCAAGCGTCAATAATCTCAACACCACCAGCAGCTTACGTGTCGGGCAAACTATCACCATCCCGACTGCGGCACAAGTCAACCGTATCACCCAGCAAGCCCAAGCGCGAGAGCAACAACGTCAAAATGACATTGCCCGCAAAAAACAAGAAGCTGAACAAAAAAAGCAACAGGCGCTACTGCAGCAGCAGCAAGAAGTCGCCCGTAAAAAACAAGAAGCCGCGCAAAAAGAGCAGCAAAAACAGCAAGAAATCGCCCGTAAAAAGCAAGAAGCCCAGTTAAGAGAGCAGTTAAAAGAGCAAAAACGTCAACAAGAAATCGCCCAGAAAAAATTAGAAGCTCAGCAACAAGCCCAGAAAAAACAAGCATTCCAAGCGGCACAAGACAATTTAAGGCAGGCGCGTCAGACGGTGAAACAAACCGATGCCAAAGGTACGTTTGGGGTACAAGTCGCATTGGCAACCGACGAGAAAAAAGCCAATGAAATCACCCAAAAATTACAAGCGGCAGGCTACAAAGTCAAAACCACCCAAACGAGCAAAGGGGTACGTATTGTCGTAGGTCCAGAAAAAGGCAAAGTCGCTGCCTTGGCGCTCAAAGACAAGCTCAATAACGATAGCCGCGTGGATGTCAATAGTGGCTGGGTGCTTTACTGGTAAGCCTATTTAACCTTTTGAAGCCAAACTATGCAAACAAGGCCAAACAACCCAAACAATGCGACATTTTGTGTCGCATTGTTTGTCTATGTGCTTGTGAAAATCACCCAATAGAGGAATAATGCTCCCTTGTGGTAATTATCCTATAGATATGAGTGTGTGGTTAGTGTGACAATTTTTTTAGTGTTAGCGTTTGTGGTGTTTATCCTGTTAGTATTTGCATTTCGTAGTAGTGGTAGTAGCCGTGAAGAGGTTATTAAGCCAGTTCGGGGAGATGAATTAGCGGTATGGCCGTTTGAGCCGATGCCAATCATGACGCCCACCGAAGTGATATTTTTTAATCGCTTGCAGCAAGCCGTGCCTGAGCTGATTATTTTTGGGCAAGTACAGCTATCACGTATTATCATGCCAAATGACGATGACGATACTGACCAAGGCTTTTGGTTTAATCGTATTTGCCGTATGAGTGTTGACTATGTGCTGGTCGATCAAGACAAGCAAACCGTACTATTGGCAATTGAATTAGACGACTGGACGCACAACACTCGCCGCCGTCAGCAGCAAGATGAAAAAAAAGACAAAGCGCTGTTGAGTGCAGGTATTCCGATACTACGAATCAATGGCGAAGCCATGCCGGACGCTGCGCTTTTACGCCGTAAAATCTTAGCAGTGATAGGGTAAGATTAAAATCGCAAAAAACTATAGAAAGTGTTGCATTCAAAAAAAAACTCGCTATAATACTCAAACTCAACATAGGCGATTAGTTCAATTGGTAGAGCGTCGGTCTCCAAAACCGAATGTTGGGGGTTCGAGTCCCTCATCGCCTGCCACATTTTAGTTAGTTTAGCGTATACGCTTTATTCTAATAATAAAATACGTTTTAATGATAGACAGGGCAGCCTTATGAAACAAATGCTAGAGAAAAAACTAGCAGAGCTCAATGGCAAAAGGATGTCTGGTGAAAAAGTGGTTGTCCACCAACCTGCCGCTATTGAGATTGCCAAACGACACTCCCCTAAAGATTTTGCCCTGTGGATTTTTGCTTTTGTTGCATTAATCAGTGCAACTTTAGTCAATCAATATTTACCCGCATATTGGCAACCCGCTAGCAGTTTATGGACGCGCGTGGTTGTTATTGCTGGACTAATCATTGCTGCATTATTGGCACTGGCATTGACCAACCAAGGCAGTGCTTTTAAAACGCTGTTGCAAGATTCTCGCGTTGAATTACGCCGTGTGACTTGGCCGACCAAACAAGAAACCCTTGAATACACTTGGCAAGTTGCGGTAGTGGCTGGGATATTAGCCTTTATTGTGTGGTTATTAGATACCGTATTTAGCCAATTGATTCAATACGTCATTGGTCAATAGCAAAAATTTAGCCAAACCCTTTTATTTGACCCACATCTGTGGGTTTTTATCTATCTAGCAATATCAATATTTTACCTGCATTGCTCATATTTGGTATAGTAGGCGATGTGTTTAGCAATGAATTAGAGGAAGATTATCCATGCGTTGGTATATCGTACAAGCATTTTCAGGCTTTGAAAAACAAGTGCAGCGTTCATTAATTGAACGTATCAATCGCAGCGAATATAAAGAATCGTTTGGTCAAGTACTCGTCCCAACCGAAGAAGTTATCGAAATGCGAGATGGCAAAAAACGCAAATCCGAGCGTAAATTCTTCCCAGGTTACGTATTGATTGAAATGGATATGAACGACAATACATGGCACTTAGTTAAAGACTGTCCACGTGTGATGGGCTTTATTGGCGGTACGCCAGAAAATCCTGCGCCGATTACCCCAAAAGAAGCCGATACCATTTTAAATCGTTTAAATACCAACGAAAACAAACCGCGTCCAAAAACCTTGTTTGAGCCAGGTGAAGAAGTGTTGGTCATCGATGGTCCGTTTACCGAGTTTAGAGGCTTGGTGGAAAAAGTAGATTACGAAAAATCACGCTTACAGTTGACCGTCAATGTCTTTAACCGTCCAACCCCGGTTGAGCTAGAATTTAAGCAAGTAGAAAAAATTAACTAATTTTTGATAAGTTTGCTTTTTCAGGGGTTTTTGACTCTAAAATTGTAACTAAGTGCCAAATTTAGCAATTTTTGCTTTACCTCGGTAAAAATTCGCTTATAATATGGCACTTTATTTTTTCTGTTGTCTGCAAGATTGACAATATCACCCGGGGAGCCAGATTGCCATTCGATGAGTGGGTATCTAGCGCTATTACCCATAACAGGAGTCTATCATGGCTAAAAAGATTGATGGTTACATCAAACTACAAGTGCCAGCTGGTAAAGCTAATCCATCACCACCTATCGGTCCAGCATTGGGTCAAAAAGGTGTGAACATCATGGCATTCTGTAAAGAGTTCAACGCAGCTACTTCTAGCATGGAACCAGGTCTACCTGTTCCTGTTGAAATCACTGTTTACAACGACAAATCGTTCACCTTCATCATGAAGTCACCACCAGCGGCGTTCTTAATTCGCAAAGCTGCAGGTGCTGCCAAAGGTTCAGGCGTACCGAACAAAACTAAAGTGGGTAAAGTCAACCGCGCACAGTTAGAAGAAATTGCTAACACCAAAAACGCTGACTTAACTGCTGCTGACTTAGAATCTGCGGTTCGCACATTGGCGGGTACTGCTCGCTCAATGGGTATTGACGTGGAGGGTGTGTAAATGGCTAAATTAACTAAACGTCAAAAAGCAATCGCTGAAAGTTATGATGCGAACAAACAATACACATTGGCTGAAGCGGTAGAAATTCTAAACAAATTGCCACCAGCAAAATTCAAAGAGTCAATCGATATTGCTATCAATCTAGGCGTTGACCCACGTAAATCTGACCAAGTGGTTCGTGGTGCTACCAACCTACCTGCAGGTACTGGTAAAACCAAACGCGTTGCCGTGTTTGCACAAGGTGCAGCAGCGGATGCAGCAAAAGAAGCGGGTGCTGATATCGTAGGTTTTGAAGACCTAGCAGAAAGCATCAAAGCGGGTAACATGGACTTTGATGTTGTGATTGCGTCGCCTGATGCAATGCGCGTTGTTGGTCAATTAGGTACAATTTTAGGTCCACGTGGCTTAATGCCAAACCCTAAAGTAGGTACAGTTACCCCTAACGTTGCTGAAGCGGTTAAAAACACCAAAGCGGGTCAGGCAACTTACCGTGTTGATAAATCGGGTATTATCCATACCACGATTGGTCAAGTAGGCTTTAGCGCTGAACAAATCGAGCAAAATGCGTCTGCATTAATCGCTGATTTGAAAAAAGCAAAACCTGCGACCTCAAAAGGTATCTATATCAAGAAAATCACTCTATCAAGCACGATGGGCCCTGGTATCAACTTAGATGCAGTTCCTTATCGTAATGCTTAAGCTATCACGCTTGATGGTAGATTTTTAATATATTTTAAATTTAGTTCAGCACAAACGGGTTGTGCTGTCTAAGACCGTAGGTTCTATTGGTTTAATCATAATTCTATTGGCTTAATCGTAAATAGTTTAATTGTGAAAGTTTTTCACAGCCTACGCAGACGGGATGGCAGTTTAATTTATCATTGACTGCCACCGTATCGGAGTGATAATAAGTTGTACTTTAACTTATTATATTAACTAGGTTTATTGGTGCCCTAAGTTAATCATAACTAGGAAACTGATAATATGGAGACAACCCATGGCATTAAATCTTCAAGACAAACAAGCGATTGTTGCTGAAGTAAGTGAATCTGCCAAAGGTGCCCTTTCTGCTGTTGTTGCCGATGCTCGTGGCGTAACAGTAGGTAAAATGACCCAACTGCGTAAAGAAGCTCGTGCAGCGGGTGTTGATATGCGTATCGTGCGTAATACTTTATTACGTCGTGCGTTAGAAGACACTAACTACACTGTGTTAAATGACGTATTTGTAGGTCCAACACTTATCGCATTCTCAACTGAACATCCAGGTGCTGCGGCACGTTTGTTCAAAGAATTTGCTAAAACAAACGATAAGTTTGAAATTAAAGGTGCAGCTTTTGAAGGCGAGTTTATCGCTGCTAAAGATATCGATCGTTTAGCAAGCTTACCAACTTACGACGAAGCGATTGCGCGCTTAATGGGTACGATGAAAGAAGCCGCTGCAGGCAAATTTGTTCGTACTTTGGCAGCATTACGCGACAAAATGCAAGGCGAAGCCGCTTAATTTATTTAAGTAAACTTAACTACGCTTAGCATTTTTTAAACCAAATTCACTTATTTAGGAACACACATCATGGCATTAACTAACCAAGAAATTCTTGATGCAATCGCTGAAAAATCAGTAATGGAAATTGTAGATCTTATCTCTGCAATGGAAGAAAAATTTGGCGTATCAGCCGCTGCACTAGCAGCAGCACCTGCAGCAGCCGGTGACGCGCCTGCAGCAGAAGAAAAAGACGACTTCACCGTTGTATTAACTGGCGCTGGCGACAAGAAAGTAGCTGTTATTAAAGCAGTTCGCGAAATCACTGGCTTGGGCTTAAAAGAAGCTAAAGACCTAGTTGAAGGCGCACCACAAACAGTTAAAGAAGGCGTAGCGAAAGCTGAAGCTGAAGAATTGAAGAAAAAATTAGAAGAAGCAGGCGCATCAGTAGAATTGAAATAATTCTCGCACTTAAGTTCTCTAACCTTCAAAAAGCCATTATTGCACTTGCAATAATGGCTTTTTTTTATTATAATCATTCTCTTGACCTTTCGTGTCTGATTGAACATAAGATGGCACACGCACCAAGGACAGAATTGTTCCATGCAAGTTAGAAAGTCTGGTAATGCGTAAAAAACTTTAGCTAAATACCCCAAAGGTGTTTGGCTTTTTGTCGTCTCTACAGTTTTTGTTTGTATCGATTTTATATTATATCGCCGATTAGGTTATCCATCCTGTGATGATTAACTTATTCGCTGATTTAGCAAGGTTTTAAGATTTCCGTTAGGAAGTTGGATTGTAAGTTGGTGACTTAAGACATTAGGGATTGGGTCATCAAATCTTTTAAAAATAGATTCCATCGTTAATCAGGGCGCAAAAAATTTAATTTCCCAACAGGAAATTTGGTAATTTGTGACTTTATCAGTGCATAGCGGTATCAGTGCACTGAAGTATTGATAGATGGGTAGGCATTAACGCTTTGAATGTTTAAGGACTTTTAATGGCATACTCGTATACTGAAAAAAAACGCATTCGTAAAAGTTTTGCAAAGTTGCCCACCGTCATGGACGTGCCATACTTATTGGCCATCCAAGTTGACTCATATGAGCAATTTTTGCAAGAAAATAAAAAGCCAAAAGGTCGGGAAAACATTGGTTTACAAGCCGCTTTTAATTCTATTTTCCCTATTGAAAGCCATACTGGCAATGCGGAGCTACAATTTGTTGAATACTATCTAGGTACACCAGAGTTTGATGTGCGCGAATGTATTTTACGTGGTTCAACCTATGCAGCGCCATTACGTGTCAAAATCCGTTTGGTCATCAAAGACAAAGATGTTAAAGACAAAGATGCTAAAGCGGCAATTAAAGATATCCGTGAACAAAGCGTCTATATGGGTGAAATCCCATTGATGACTGAAAATGGTACTTTTGTGATTAATGGTACTGAGCGTGTCATCGTATCGCAATTACACCGTTCACCAGGCGTATTCTTTGACCATGACAAAGGCAAATCACATTCAAGTGGTAAAGTGCTATATAACGCCCGTATTATTCCTTACCGTGGTTCATGGTTAGACTTTGAATTTGATGCCAAAGACTTGGTGTTTGCTCGTATTGACCGCCGCCGTAAATTATTGGCAACGGTGATTTTGCATGCCATTGGGATGAATACGCAACAAATTTTAGATGCGTTTTATGAAAAAACCCACGTTTATAAAGGTGATGAGCAATTTGAAATCGATCTTGTCACTGACCGTTTACGCGGTGAAATGGCGCAGTTTGAAATCGTTTCACCGGATGGCGAAGTGATTGTCGAACAGGGCAAACGTATCAACGCGCGCGCGATTCGTAAAATCGAACAAGCCGGTATGACTAAATTACCTGTGCCTGATGAATACTTGTATGAGCGTATTTTGGCGCACGATATCGTGGTGGATGATGAAGTTATTGCACGCGCTAACCAATTGCTCGATCACGAGACTTTGGTCAAAATCAGCAATAACGGTATTAAAGAATTTGATATTTTATTCACTAACGATATCGATCATGGTTCATATATCGCCGATACACTGCGCGCGGATACGGCGATGAGCCGTGAAGAAGCGTTGATTGAAATCTACAAAGTGATGCGTCCAGGTGAGCCACCAACACTTGATACAGCTGAAAAACTGTTTGAATCGATGTTTTTTAACGCGGATCGCTATGATTTATCAAATGTCGGTCGCATGAAGTTCAACCGTCGTTTGGGCCGGGTCTATGAGCCAACCAATGACCCTGATGTGCAGCGTGAACGCAGTGTATTGACCAACGAAGACATTATCGACGTATTAAAAATGTTGATTGAAATTCGTGATGGTCGTGGGGTAGTGGACGATATTGACCATTTAGGTAACCGCCGTGTCCGTTCAGTCGGTGAGATGACAGAAAATCAATTTCGCGTGGGTTTAGTCCGTGTTGAGCGTGCTGTCAAAGAGCGTCTAAGCTCAGCTGAAACAGATAACTTATCGCCACAAGATTTAATCAACTCAAAACCTGTGGCAGCCGCCATTAAAGAGTTCTTTGGTTCATCACAATTGTCACAGTTCATGGACCAAAACAACCCATTGTCAGAAATCACCCATAAGCGTCGTGTTTCTGCCTTAGGTCCAGGTGGTTTAACACGTGAACGTGCAGGCTTTGAAGTCCGTGACGTACACCAAACCCATTACGGTCGTGTGTGTCCGATTGAAACCCCTGAGGGTCCAAACATCGGTCTGATTAATTCTCTAGCCGTCTACGCTAAAACCAATGAATTTGGTTTTTTAGAGACTCCGTATCGTAAAGTAGTTGACGGTAAAGTGACGGATGAAATCGAATATCTATCAGCGATTGAAGAAGTAGGCACTGTGATTGCACAAGCGGATTCGCCGATTGATGAAAACGGTCAGTTGACAGAAGATTATGTCTCTGTGCGTAACTATGGTGAATTTGTACGTATGGCACCAGAGAAAGTGACCCATATGGACGTATCACCGCGTCAGGTTGTGTCTGTGGCAGCAAGTTTGATTCCATTCTTGGAACATGACGATGCCAACCGTGCTTTGATGGGTTCAAACATGCAGCGCCAAGCGGTACCCACTTTACGTTCTGACAAACCACTGGTTGGTACTGGTATGGAGCGTCACGTTGCCCGTGATTCAGGTGTGTGTGTGACTGCCAAACGTGGCGGCGTCATTATGGACGTGGATGCGAGCCGTGTCGTTGTAAAAGTGAATGAAGATGAAATGCAAGCGGGCGAAGCGGGCATTGATATCTACAACTTAATCAAATACACCCGTTCAAACCAAAACACCTGTATTAACCAACGCATTATCGTCAACCAAGGTGATGTCATTGCGCGTGGGGATATCTTGGCAGATGGTCCATCAACCGATTTGGGTGAGTTGGCATTGGGTCAAAACATGCGTGTGGCGTTCATGCCTTGGAACGGTTACAACTTCGAAGACTCGATTTTGTTATCTGAGCGTGTGGTTAAAGAAGATCGTTTTACCACCATTCATATTCAAGAATTAACCTGTGTGGCGCGTGATACCAAATTGGGTACAGAAGAAATCACTGCCGATATTCCAAACGTGGGTGAGGCAGCCCTAGCTAATCTAGATGACGCAGGTATTGTCTATATTGGTGCGGAAGTGCAAGGTGGCGATATCTTAGTGGGTAAAGTGACACCAAAAGGTGAAACGCAGCTCACTCCTGAAGAAAAACTACTTCGTGCAATTTTCGGCGAAAAAGCCGCTGACGTTAAAGATACGTCGTTACGCGTTCCTTCTTCTACCAAAGGTACGGTAATTGACGTCCAAGTCTTTACCCGTGATGGCGTAGAAAAAGACAGCCGTGCGCAAGCTATCGAAAAAGCCCAGCTTGATAGCTATCGTAAAGACTTAAAAGAAGAATTGCGTATCTTTGAAAACGCCGCACGCGGTCGCATTATTTCATTGCTTGACGGTCAAACTGTCAGTGGTGGCGCGGGCTTAAAATCAGGTACGGTGTTGAGTGAAGACTCAATGCAAGATATGTCGCTTGAAACCTTGCTTGATATTCAGCCAACCCAAGAAGATACCGCAGAGCGTTTATCACAAATTGGTGACTTTTTAACCGATAAACAAAAAGAAATCGATGAAAAATTCACTGAGAAAAAACGCAAATTAACGGCAGGTGATGACTTAACGCATGGCGTTCAAAAAATCGTCAAAGTGTACTTAGCAGTGAAACGTCGTATTCAACCCGGTGACAAAATGGCAGGTCGTCATGGTAACAAAGGGGTGGTATCACGTATCATGCCGATTGAAGATATGCCATACGATGAAAACGGCAACCCAGTGGATGTGGTACTAAACCCACTAGGCGTACCATCGCGTATGAATGTCGGTCAGATTCTAGAAACTCACTTAGGCGGCGCAGCACGTGGTTTGGGTATCAAAATTGACGAGATGATCAAACAACAAGCGGCAGTTGCTGAGTTACGTGATTTCTTAGACAAAATCTATAACCAAATTGGCGGCGAGCAAGTAGACTTAGGTAGCATCAGTGATGACGAAATCATTGCCATGTCAAAAAATCTACGTGCGGGCGTACCAATGGGTACCGCAGTATTTGATGGCGCTAAAGAACAGCAAATCAAAGGCTTGCTAGAATTAGCGGGTATGCCAACCTCAGGTCAGCAAGTATTGTTTGATGGTCGTACCGGTCAACAGTTTGATCGTCCGGTGACCGTAGGTTATATGTACATGCTCAAACTCAACCACTTGGTTGACGACAAAATGCACGCACGTTCAACAGGTTCTTACTCACTGGTTACCCAGCAGCCATTGGGTGGTAAAGCCCAGTTTGGTGGTCAGCGCTTCGGTGAGATGGAAGTGTGGGCACTTGAAGCTTACGGTGCTGCTTATACATTGCAAGAGATGTTGACGGTGAAATCGGATGACGTGGAAGGTCGTACCCGCATGTACAAAAACATCGTCGATGGTGAACAAAGCATGTCAGCCGGTATGCCAGAATCGTTCAACGTATTGACCAAAGAGATTAAGTCATTGGGTATTAACATTGAGTTAAAAGATCATAGCAAAAGTAAAAACTAAGCCATGATGGTGAGTATGGCGGCTTTAAACGTCACCATACTCAAACTCAATAGTTTACCTTGTTAATGACAAACGAATAAAAATTAACCTTAAATTGAAAGTCAATCTGTATCGGCTTTCAATTTAATCGATGGAGAAGCAGTTTGAAAGACTTATTAGACATCATGAAAAGCCCTGCCGACTCTGGTAACCAAGAGTTCGACAGCATTCAAATTTCTCTTGCCTCACCTGACACCATCAAATCTTGGTCGCATGGGGAAGTTAAAAAGCCTGAAACCATCAACTATCGTACTTTCAAACCAGAACGTGATGGTCTTTTTTGTGCCAAAATTTTTGGACCTGTTAAAGACTACGAATGCTTGTGTGGTAAATACAAACGCCGTAAATTCCAAGGCGTGATCTGTGAAAAATGTGGCGTTGAAGTGACCGCCGCCAAAGTACGCCGCGAGCGTATGGGTCACATTGAGCTGGCAAGCCCAGTCGCGCATATTTGGTTCTTAAAATCATTACCAAGCCGTATTGGTCTACTACTTGATATGACTTTGCGTGATATCGAGCGCGTATTGTATTTTGAAAGCTATGTCGTGACTGACCCAGGGTTAACTACCCTTGAAAAATATCAGTTGCTCGATGATGAAGATTACTTCAAAGCACTTGAAGAGTTTGGTGATGAATTCACCGCAAAAATGGGTGCTGAAGCGGTTCAAGACTTGCTGCGCGATATTGACGTGGATTTGGAAATCGACCAGTTACGTGAAGAAATTCCTAACACGGGTTCAGAAACCAAACTTAAAAAAATGTCAAAACGCCTAAAATTGCTTGAGTCATTCCGTGATTCAAACAATAAGCCTGAGTGGATGGTAATGACCGTATTACCTGTATTACCACCCGATTTGCGTCCATTGGTACCGCTTGAAGGGGGTCGTTTTGCCACTTCAGACTTAAATGACTTATATCGCCGCGTCATTAACCGTAACAACCGTTTAAAACGCTTGTTGGAGCTCAATGCGCCTGACATTATTGTGCGTAATGAAAAACGTATGTTGCAAGAGTCAGTGGATGCGCTGCTTGACAACGGTCGCCGCGGTCGTGCGATTACCGGTAGCAACAAACGTCCATTGAAATCTTTAGCTGACATGATTAAAGGTAAACAAGGTCGTTTCCGTCAAAACTTACTGGGTAAACGTGTCGACTATTCAGGTCGTTCGGTCATTACCGTGGGTCCATACCTGCGTCTACACCAATGTGGCTTGCCTAAAAAAATGGCACTTGAACTGTTCAAGCCCTTTACTTATGCCAAACTTTTACAAAATGGCATTGCGACCACTATCAAAGCTGCTAAGAAAATGGTTGAGCGTGAAGAACCGGCAGTGTGGGATATGCTTGCCAGCGTGATTCGTGAACACCCAGTGCTACTAAACCGTGCACCGACCCTCCATCGTTTGGGCTTACAAGCATTTGAGCCTGTACTGATTGAAGGTAAAGCGATTCAGCTACATCCGCTAGTTTGTAGCGCGTTCAACGCCGACTTTGATGGTGACCAAATGGCGGTACACGTACCGTTAACTTTGGAGGCCCAACTTGAAGCCCGTGCCTTGATGATGTCAACCAACAACATCTTGTCACCTGCCAATGGTGAGCCAATCATCACACCATCACAAGACGTTGTATTGGGGTTATATTACATCAGCCGTTCGCATATCAATGCCAAAGGCGAAAACATGACTTTCTCCAACGTGAAAGAAGTGTATCGTGCGCTAGGTACTGGTGATTTAAGCGTCAATGCCAAAATTAAAGTACGTATTGAAGAAATCACGTATGACGATGAAGGTAATGCCAATAGCGTTACTAAAATGGTTGACACCGTTGCCGGCCGCTGTTTGATTTGGAATATCACCCCAAAAGGTATGAGCTTTGACGAAGTCAACAAAGAGATGACCAAGAAAAACATCGCTCGCCTTATCAATTCTTGCTACCGCAAAATGGGCGTGAAAGACAGCGTCATGTTTGCTGACCAATTGATGTATTTGGGTTTTGCCCAAGCAACGTTGTCAGGCGTATCCATTGGTATGGAAGATATGCTCATTCCACCTACCAAAAACAAAATCATCGAAGCGGCGGATGCGGAAGTTCGTGAGATTGAGAGCCAGTTTGAACAAGGCTTCGTGACCGCGGGTGAACGCTATAACAAAGTCATTGATATTTGGTCACGTACCAATGACCAAATCGCCAAAGCGATGATGGATAACCTATCACAAGATACCGTTGTCAACAGCCAAGGTGAAGCGGAAAAAGAAAAATCGTTTAACTCGATTTATATCATGTCGGATTCAGGAGCACGTGGTAGTGCCGCACAGATTCGTCAGTTGGCAGGTATGCGTGGTCTGATGGCAAAACCAGACGGCTCGATTATTGAAACCCCAATTAAAGCTAACTTCCGTGAAGGCTTAAGCGTTTTACAGTACTTTATCTCGACGCACGGTGCCCGTAAAGGTCTAGCTGATACGGCACTAAAAACTGCAAACTCAGGTTACTTAACCCGTCGCTTGGTTGACGTTGCGCAAGATTTGGTTATCACCCAGCCTGATTGTGGTACCGATAAAGGTATCTTGATGAAGCCACACATTGAGGGTGGTGAAATCATTGAGCAATTGGCTGACCGCGTGCTGGGCCGAGTCACTGCTAAAGATGTGATGTCAAATAAAACAGGCGAATTAGCCATCCCATCGGGTACCTTGCTGGATGAGCATTGGGTAAAAGTCCTTGATGAACATGGTATTGACGAAGTTTGGGTACGTTCTGTGATTACTTGTGAAGTGCCACATGGCGTCTGTTCACATTGTTATGGTCGTGACTTAGCACGTGGTCACCGCGTCAATATTGGTGAGTCTGTGGGTGTCATGGCAGCGCAATCAATCGGTGAGCCAGGTACTCAGCTTACCATGCGTACCTTCCACGTGGGTGGTGCCGCGAGTGCCGCAGCCGTGGAAAACAGCATTCAGGTTAATAAAGGCGGTACTGTTCGCTTCCAAAACTTGAAATCTGTTAGCCATGCCGACGGTCATTTGGTGGTAGTTTCTCGCTCTGCGGAAATTAGTATTACTGATGAATTAGGCCGTGAGCGTGAGCGCTATAAAGCACCGTATGGTTCGTCAATTCTAGTGGCTGATGGCACTGAAGTTACCCCAGGTCAAACCATTGGTAAATGGGATCCGCATACCCATCCAATCATTACCGAGGTATCAGGTACCGCACGCTTTAGCGAAATCACCGATGGCTTAACGGCCACCATGAAAATCGATGAAGCAACAGGTATGAGCTCATACGAAATCTTGGCAACCAAAGACCGCCCAAGCTCGGGTAAAGATTTACGTCCTGCGATTATCCTTGATACCAAAGAGGGTAAAGAAGTGGTGTACTTCTTACCACAGCAAACCATCATTCGTGTGCGTGAAGGCGATGAGGTAACAACAGGTTCGATTTTAGGTCGTGTACCACAAGAATCATCAGGTACCAAAGATATTACCGGTGGTCTACCGCGTGTTGCTGACTTATTTGAAGCGCGTCGTCCAAAAGATCATGCGATTATGGCGGAAATGAGTGGTACAGTAAGCTTTGGTAAAGACACCAAAGGTAAAAACCGCTTTATCATTACCAATGATGATGGCGAAGTGCATGAAGAGTTGATTCCAAAATGGCGTCAAATCAACGTGTTTGAGGGTGAACGTGTTGAGCGTGGCGAGGTGATTGCCGATGGTCCACAAAACCCACACGATATTTTACGCTTAAAAGGTGAAACTGAGCTTGCCAACTACATCGTCAATGAAGTACAAGACGTTTACCGCTTACAAGGGGTAAAAATCAACGACAAGCATATTGAAGTGATTATTCGTCAGATGCTACGTAAAGTTGAAGTTACCGATGGCGGTGATTCAAGCTACTTCAAAGGTGACCAAGCTGAATACGCTGATATCGTCGCCATGAACAAAAAACTCGACGAAGAAAACAAATTCCCTGTCAAGTTTGACCGTTTATTGCTCGGTATCACCAAAGCCTCATTGGCAACTGAAAGCTTTATTTCTGCGGCGTCATTCCAAGAGACAACGCGCGTATTGACGGCGGCAGCAGTTACTGGCAAGATTGATGACTTACGTGGTCTAAAAGAAAACGTGGTCGTCGGTCGCTTGGTACCATCAGGTACTGGTTTAGCTTACCATGCCCAGCGTCTAGAGAGCGGTAAAACCACCGCCACAGAAGCTACTGAAAATCAGCAACTAGAAGCATTAGACACCTTGTTTGCCGAAAACATGGAGCCTGCGTCAATGTCATTTGAAGACAAATTTGCTGAAGAGTTTAATAGCCAAGATGCAAAATAATCGTTAATCAGTCATAAAAAGGCCGGTGCTTGCAACTGGCCTTTTTTTTCATCAAAATAGCCGTATCAAATGTCTAAGGAAACAATATGGCAGGTCGTGTTGCACGTTATCAAGCAGATAGAACTAATCAAAAAATGTATTTTTGCCGAATTTATTGTCAGCAAGCTGAACAGACGCCAAAAGGGCAATTACAGGAAGCACATATTGAAAGTGCGCTCATGCATTTGTACGGCGGCTATTTGGCATTTTTACAAGAAGTAGCGCGCTATTATAATTTAACTATGCTAAACCCCAGTCTGCAATCAATTAGTGATGCGTTGGAGGCTAAAACCCAAGTATCACCTGAAGTCATGCGGTTAAAGCAACTATTAGCTAATGATTATTTAGGTGATATCGAAAAAGCATGGCAGCAGATTATCTATAAACCTGTGCCCCAAAACCTCGGCAATGAGAGTGATGAAAGCAACAAAAATGCTAAATTGCCGGTGATTGATGTTATGGCAAGTCCATCAAGTACCAATATTTCAGTCGATATGATTCGCCAATGGCGTGGCGATTTGGTGGATACGATCGATAGTTTGCGAGAAGGGATGATTGAGTTTTAATCGTTTAATCAAAATTATTATTTATCAACTTGGTGCTTATCCCCTTAATACTTATCAAAGATCATAAAAAAGCTCGATTCATGATCGAGCTTTTCTATTAAGGTTCATTAACGACTCATTGGTTCAGTGATTTATTGCTATTTAACTGAGCGTAGTTGATATTGTTACCCGTTGTTGGCATCGTTACGGATGCTTGTTCCTCAGGACGTTTTCGGGTAACCGCTTGCGGGGGTTTACTGTCATCACGGGTGATTTCATTGCCCTTGCTATCGACGCGTCTAGTACCATTATCAGTAAGCTCAATGGTTTCCTGCTCTTGTTTTTTGGATTTGGCGCGATTATTCACTGATACCCATTCCACAGGTTGACCTTTGAGCATTTTAGAGGTGAAATCCATCCAAATAGGTAGCGCCGCCACGCCACCAAATTCTTTTTTACCCATACCGATAGGTTGGTCAAAACCGACCCAAACTGTCGTCACCATTCTGGGGTTGATACCGGCAAACCACGCATCTTTGGCATCATTGGTAGTACCTGTCTTGCCACCCAAATCTGAGCGACCTAACGCCCGCGCCTTAACCGCGGTACCGCGCTGGATGACATCACGTAAGATATTGGCCATTTGGAATGCCACATTAGAAGAAAGAATACGGGGCGCTTGCTGCGCTGGAATATACTGAATAGGCATGGGTTTTAGCTTATCAGTGTCGGGGCCGGCATCATATAGTTGCGCTTCAAGGGACGCTTGGCGTGCTAGCATTTGCTGAGTGCTGGCTTCTAATGCCGCTTCTTCTTTGCTAAGTTTTTTCTTATCTTGTTTGTTTAAACTGTCTTTTTCGTTGGTTTTAGCCAGTGGGTTTGCGTTGAATAAATCAGATTTTTCAGTCGCTTTATCGCCTGCTTGCGTGTCTTTACTTTGACCACTTAACAAAGCAGTTTGTTGTTCTTGGAATGCTGTTAAGTTATCTTCATTGGTTTGCTGTAAATCATTGTTAAAACATACCGCACAGGCTTGTTTTGGGTTGGCTTGGTATTGCAGCTTACCGTTGTAGTCAAAAATTTGCTGAATAAAATAAGGTTGAATACGGTGACCGCCGTTGGCAAAGGTCGCATAGCCCGTAGCCATCTGTAATGGGGTCGCTTCACCAGAACCGAGTGCCAATGATAAGGTGTTTGGCATGCGTTCTTTTTCCAACCCAAATTCATTGAGTAGCTCACGTGTATCAGAGATACCCGCTGAACGTAGCACTCGAATCGATACTAGGTTGCGCGATAGGTATAAACCTTTACGCAGTGGAATCATCCCCAAATTGCGCCCATCTGAGTTCTTGGGTTTCCAGGAACCGACGGTCAATGGATCATCAGATATCATGGTATCTGGGCTAAAGCCTTTTTCTAGGGCAGTGGCGTAAACTAATGGCTTGATGGTTGATCCTGGTTGGCGATAACCTTGAATCGCGCGGTTAAATTTACTCTTATTAAAATCAAAGCCACCAACGACCGCAAGTAACGCGCCAGTTTCTGGATTGACCGATACTAGGCTACCTTCAACGGCTGGAATTTGCACCAAACTCCAGCTGCTGTTGTCAGCATTTGATGTGACATACACAATATCATGCAGATTGACGATATTGTTGGAGATAAATGCTGAGTTTGGATTACGGTAGTGCAGCGTCGCCCAGCGCATGTTTGACCAAGGCACCTTAATCTGAGTACCGTCTTTCATGACCGCATCAAAGCCATTGCCAGGATAGACTCTGGTGACTTCAACCGGATAAAAAGAATGGATAACTGGGAAATTGGCAAGCTTGCCAGGTTTTTCTTTATCTTTTGTATTAGCAGGGGCGCCGCGCCAACCGTGGCGGCGATCATACGCAAATAAACCGCGTTTAATGGCGTTTTCTGCAATTTCTTGTGCTTCGCTATTAATGGTAAGCTTCACGCGCCAGCCCGAATTGATGACAGCTTCGCCATATTGTTCCACCAATGAGGCACGGGTCATTTCCGCCAAATACGGTAAGTTTTTATCAAGTTTAGCTTGGTATAGGCGCAGTCCAATGGGTGCGGCAACCGCTTCGTCGTGTTGCACTTGGCTAATTGCGCCATTTTTAAGCATCTGACCCAAAATCCAGTTGCGCCGCTCTAACGCGCGCTCAGGATTAGCAACAGGATTGTATTTTGATGGTGCTTTTGGCAGACCGGCAATCATTGCCATTTCTGCAATGGTTAGGTTATTCAATGATTTACTATAATATTGTTTAGCGGCAGCTTTAATCCCATAGGCACCTTGACCCAAATAAATTTTATTAACATATAAGGTCATGATGTCTTGTTTAGACAGCTTTTCTTCAATTTTGCGGGCTAAAAATAACTCCGTTAATTTACGATTAAGGGTACGTTCGGAGGATAAAAAATAATTTTTGGCAACCTGTTGGGTAATCGTCGACCCACCTGTTTGGCTATCGTCGTCGCTAACCGCTTCGGTCAGTGCGCGCCCAATACCCTTAATACTGATACCACTGTGCTGAAAAAATGACGAATCTTCGGCCGCTAAAAAAGCATTAACCATATTTTTGGGAATTTGCTCATAACTCACTGGCAAAGACATATCATTACCGTATTGACCAATTAATTGGTTATCCTCGGTATAGATTTGTAGTGGCATTGACAGCTTGGCTTTTTTAAGGTCATCTAAGCTTGGTAGGCTAGGTGATATATACATCGCCATACCGTAAAAACCGATGGGGAAAGCTAATACCAAAATAAAAAGAAACGCTAAAATTGCAACCAAAAGATTGAGTAAAAATTTCATCCAAGTAAAGGTAGCAGCAGTCGACTGGGTCATAAAGTCATTAGCTCAAAGCAAAATAAAGCTTTATTATACCTAAAAAAATTTGAGTTCTGTGAAAAATCTATTTTGCTTTTCGCTTGTTTTTAAACCACCCAATAAATTAGTGACAACTAATGGTTGAATCAAATAAATTTCTAAAGTATTGTAGCGTAGTAAAAATCACGTTACTGAACTTAGTATACAAGGAACAAACTTGTGAGGTTATTTACAAAAAACAACAAGCTAGTCGTTGGGGTAGATATCACTACCACTGCGATCAAAATGGTTGAAATAACACGGCAGCAAGGTCTATTTCATTTAAGAAATTACGGCATTGAACCGTTACCTCGCGGTGCTGTTGTTGATAAAAATATTGTAGATATTGAAGCGGTCAGTGACGCCCTCGCAAGATTATCTCGTAGCAGAGGTTTTTCCAGTAAACATATCGCGACAGCCGTAGCAAGCTCTTCGGTTATTAGCAAAATCATTGAGATGGAAGCGGATCTCACAGAGCTTGAACGAGAATCCCTTATACGTCTAGATGCTGACCAATATATTCCCTATCCTTTATCAGAAGTTAATTTAGATTTTGAAGTGATTGGCCCTTCAGCTACGCCTGATATGTGTAAGGTATTGTTAGTTGCCTCTCGCACTGAAAACGTTGACCAACGTGTCGACGCGGGTGCTTTGGCGGGGCTGGATACTAAAATTGTGGATGTGGAGTCTTACGCAGTTGAACGCGCCTTTCAATTGATGGTCGATAGCTTGCCAGGTCAACCTCAGCATATAGCCCTTATTGATATCGGGCACAGCCAAACCACGCTTTATATTGCAAAGGACGGGGAGTTTGTATACAGCCGTGAACAACTTTTTGGCGGCGCCCAGTTAACTGAAAGTATTCAAAATCGTTATGGTTTGACGTTCGAGGAGGCGATGATTAATAAGCGCACCCTGTCATTGCCGGATGATTACTATACTGATGTATTAATGCCATTTTTAGATGACATTGTGCAGCAAATCACCCGCTCGCTGCAGTTTTATTTTTCATCAAGCCAAAATAGCCAAGTAGACTATATTTTGTTGGGCGGTGGTAGTGCCAGCATTGCGGGTCTAGCGAGCATGGTTGAACAAAAACTTGGTACCCGCACAGGTATTGCCAATGCATTTTCAAATATGACGATTAATAACCATATCAACACTGAATTACTGATTATGGACGCGCCAAGCTTAATAGCAGCTTGTGGCTTGGCGTTACGGAGTTTTGATTAATGGCAAAGATTAACTTACTTCCTTGGCGTCAAGAACTTCGTGAACAAAGAAACCGTGAGTTTATGACTTTAGTGGTTGCGGTATTATTATTATCACTACTTGGTGCCTTTGCGGCATGGAGTTACTATAAAAACACCCTAGAAAACCAGCAGCTTGCTAATGAACGCATCAAACAAGAAAACGCTAATTTAGACAAGGCGTTAAAAGAAATCGCAACCCTTGAGCAGCAGCGTGATGATATCATCGCGCGTATGAAAGTGATTCAAGACTTGCAAGGCCGTCGCCCTGTCCCTGTCCGTATTTGGGAAGATATTGCCAGAATTATCCCCGCACAAATGTATTTAACCAGTATGAAGCGTGAAGCTGATACCATCACCTTTACCGGTCAAGCCGACAACCCGAATGTGATTTCGACATTTATGCGCAGTCTTGATGGGACGCAGTGGTTAGAAAAATCGGCTGTGGTCAGTATACAGCAGCCCAATGCGGTGGCTTATCAAGCCCCCACACCCGCACCTGCTGCTGGTAACATCAGTGCTAGCAGTACCAGCGCAACATTACCAGAAGCCAATTACGTGACTTTTGTGGTAACAACCATGGTTAAGCAAACCGACATCGCCAGTGCTACCGCTGCAAGTGGCGTTGCGGCAAGTGCGAGTAAGGAGAAATAACGGTGAAATTAACCAATCCGCTAAAAAGACCGAAACTCGTCAAAAAACCCGTTCACATTACCGCAAAAAAATCGTTTGATGTTAAAGCCTTTACCGAAAGCTTTAAATCCCTGGACCAAAATAATTATGGTAGCTGGCCTGTGCCTGTTAAGGTTACCGTATTGCTATTTATGGTTGCTGTTATCGCCTTTTTAACTTGGTTTTTGCCGATTAGTACCAAACGTGATGAGATTGCCGCTGCCGAAGCCGAGCAGCAAACCTTGTTAGATGAATATCGCCAAAAAGAATCCAAAGCACGTCATCTAAAAGAATATCAGGCGCAAGTATCAAAAATGCAGTCTGATTTTAAAGAACTGCTCAATCAATTACCCAAAGACACCCGTATTTCTGACTTGGTGGATGGAATTAATATGGTTGGTGTGGGCAGTAATGTCAAATTTCAGGATATTAAAGTTGAACCCGAAGTCTCCCAAGAATTCTTTATTGAGCAGCCAATTCGTATTGCCGCTTTAGGAGATTATCACCAATTTGGCTCATTCATTAGTGGGCTTGCTAAATTACCTCGGATTATTACCCTCCATGACTTTGAAGTTGCCAACCCTAGTCCTAGCCTAGACAAGCTACCAGAAACCAATCTTGTTTTGAACGTTAAAACTTATCGTTCAAAAGAGTTAACTGAAGAAGAATTGAAAAAAGCACAAAAAGATAATCAAAAAAATCCAGCTGGGTCTGACAATAAGGAAGCGAATAATGGCAATTAATAAAAAACCGCTCACTATTTGCTTAGCCCTATTAGCCCTGTTATCTGGCTGTACCGACCGTGTCGGTTTGGCAGAGCAACAAATGCAGGACATCCGTAACCAGCCTGCGCAACCGGTAAAGCCACCGCCGACACCCGAAGTGGTACAAGAGTTTAATTACAGCGCTTCACCGCTGCGTAGTCCATTTATGCCGCCTAGTTTAATGCTGCAAGCCAATCAAGTACAGCAAATGAAAGGGGTGAGACCGGATGTGTCCCGACTCAAAGAGCCACTTGAACAATTTGAGTTGAATGAGCTTACCTACAAAGGTACGATGGTGTCATCATCTGGCGAGGTGTATGGTCTTGTGCAACGCCCAGATGGGGGGATTGCCAGTGTCAAAGTGGGTAATTATATGGGTAAAAATGAGGGGCGTATTGCAGAGATTACCCCAACCCAAATTAACTTAATTGAAATCATACCAGACAGTCGTGTCGGCTATGTCGAAAAAGCAAACTCAATTGTTGCCGCAGTTAGTCAATAAAACAAAGGGATAATTCAATGAATTTTAATGCCTATCCATTTCGAACTTCAACGTCTAAGCTTGCGGTAGCGATGAGTGCGATGTTAGTATCTAGCAGTGTGTTTGCAGCTGATACCATTAGAAATATCTCGGTTACCACGCCGAGCGCTGTGCTAACAGAACTCAATATCGACTTCGCTAACAGTGCTGTGACGCCGACGGCTTATGAACTTGCCTCACCCACACGATTGGTGTTGGATTTCCCCAATGTGAATAATCAAATTGCATCACGGATGCAAACTTATAACCAAGGCTATGTCAAAAATATCACCACGCTGACCAATGACAGTATGACACGGATGATTATTGAGTTGTCAAATCAAGCGACCTTTAGTACACGTGTGATTAATAATCGCCTGGTAGTATCAATGCAGCCGAAAACCACAGCAGCTACCAATCCCGCAATCGTTACACCTGTGGTGACTACCCCCGTCGTGAGTCAGCCCGCGGTGGTAACGCCTGCTGCCGTAGTGACTGAAGCTGCGCCTGTGATTGCTACACCGCCACCTGTGGTCGTGCAAACGCCGCCACCTGTTGCCGTCGTGACCCAAACACCAAAAGTCGCTCCACCCGCCAATACCATGGTAGTCAAAGTCAATCCTTTATTAAATCCTGCTGCCACCGTTGTTCAACAATACAACTATGATGGTCTAGCGGCGATTAATTTTAATGGCACCTCGAACGGCGGTGGTAATGTTAGCATTAATTTGGTGAATGACAGCATCCCTGTGGATGTGCAGCGCATGGGTGATGAGTTAGTCATTCGTCTGACAGGCGCTACCATTCCCAGTCGCCTGCAAAAACAAATGACCGTAGGTAACGGCTTGGTGCGTGATGTTATCGCAACCAACCAAGGACGCAATGGCGTGATTCGTATTACCATGACAGGCGATTATGACTATAGAGCCTTTCAAACAGGTAATCAGCTAAATATCAATATCGATCCCCCCAAACGTCTGCGCGAGCCGACCCTTGAGGAGCGTACCTATAGCGGGGCGCCTTTATCACTAGAGTTTCAAGATGTCAGCGTGCGTACGATTTTAGAAGTGTTGGCACAACATACCAATACCAATATTGTTGCCAGTGACAGCGTCAGTGGTAATATTACCTTGCGTCTGATTAACGTGCCTTGGGATCAAGCCCTAGATATTATCCTAAAAAGTAAAAATTTAGATAAACGGGTTAATGGTAATGTAATTTGGGTGGCACCCGCGGCAGAACTTGCCAAACAAGAAGCCGATGAGTTAAAAGCGCAACAAGAGAAAAAAGTATTAGACCCCCTGCGTACCGAATATATCCGACTTAACTACGCGAAAGCAGAAAATGTACGAACACTGATTGAAGCAGGCAGAGCAACATCCGATCGCTCGAGCGGCAATACCTCACTGTTAACAGACAGAGGTACAGTCACAATCGATACCCGAACCAACACCTTGATTGTTAAAGATACGGCTGAAACCATCAGCAACATCCGTGATTTGATTAGTAAAATCGATATCGCTGTCAAACAAGTAATGATTGAAGCCCGTATTGTGAGTGCGACAGACACCTTTAGCAAAGAACTTGGGGTGAAATGGGGTATTTTATCGCAAGGCGTGCACAGTAATCGTAATTTATTAGTGGGTGGTTCTGAGCAGACCATATGGGATCTTAAGAAATATAGTATGCAATCAATGACCGTAAATGGGCAAACTGTTGATTATCCTTCATACACTATTACACGACCTGATAACCTTAGTGTTAATCTAGGTGCAGCTAACCCTGCAGGACAAATTGCGTTTGGCCTGCTGAGCATTTCAGATTTACTATTAGATTTAGAATTGTCAGCCATGCAAGCGGATAATAAGGGTGAAGTCATCTCCAGTCCAAAAGTGCTAACCGCCGACAAACAAACCGCCAGAATCATGTCAGGCACACAAATCCCTTATCAAGAAGCCTCTGCCAGTGGGGCGACCTCAACGAGCTTTGTCGAAGCGGCATTGAGTCTTGAAGTGACCCCTAATATCACCCCTGAAGGTCGTATTGGCATGGATTTGAGTATTGAAAATGGTTCACCAACTATCGTCAATGGTGCGACAGCGGTTTCTAAAGATTCGATTAAAACCAACGTGGTCGTCGATGATGGTCAAACGGTTGTGCTCGGTGGCGTGTTTAAAAATACCTTAGGTAACGATGTGACTAAAATCCCTTTCTTAGGCGATTTACCTTATGTTGATCGCTTCTTTAAACGCACCTCAAAAACCAACAACAAGCAAGAATTATTGATTTTTGTGACCCCAAAATTGGTGAATGACACGGGCCGTGTTAATTAATTTACTCCCTAATAGAGCTGTTGTATAACAAAATAGTCTTATAGCGCATTGCCACAAATCACAGTATAATGTTTTCAATATATTATAGAGTGATTTGTGGTTTTTTTATGGAGTGTAATCAACCTAAGCCGTTAATTATTTTGATTGGTCCGATGGGTGCGGGTAAGACCACAATTGGTAAACTGTTGGCGCAGCAACTTGGATTTACGTTTTATGACAGTGATCAGGAAATAGAACGCGTCTCGGGCGCGAGTATTAGCTGGATTTTTGAAAAAGAGGGTGAAGTAGGATTTCGTCAACGCGAAACACGTGTACTTGATAAACTAACCCAGCTGGATCATGTCGTACTAGCCACAGGCGGTGGGGCAGTTACTATCGCTGAAAATCACCATTTTTTAAAACGTGGTATAATCATTTATTTGCGGGCAGAAGTTGACATTCAGTATGAACGCACTTGTCGTGACCGCAACCGTCCGTTATTACAAATAGACAATCCTAAGCAAAAGTTAACCGAACTGTTTTGTAAACGTGACCCAATTTATCAGCAGCTTGCCGACATCACCATTGTTACGGGTCACAGTTCCCCAAAAAAAATGGTGCATGACATTTTGCTGCAATTGCAAGACGCCAATATAACCGTCTAAATGTAGCACTGTAGATATGACAAGCTAATTGATGACAACCTGCTAGATGCCAAAAAGATAACATTGATATGAGTACTGCCATGCGCCGTGAGTTAATTGTCCATACACGTTCACACGACTATCCCATTTTTATCGGGGAAAATCTCATCGAAACCTTTGATTTTGCTGACTATATTGGTGGCAAACAAATATTGGTTGTCACCAATGAGATAGTTGCACCCCTATATCTTGATAAACTCGTCGCACGTTTGCCTGCCGATAAACTCATTAAGACTTGTATTTTACCTGATGGTGAGCAGTATAAAACCCAGCAAAGCATTGATAGTATCTATGATCAGTTGATGGAAAATCACTTTAACCGTGACTGTACGCTGATTGCCCTTGGTGGTGGCGTCATTGGTGATATGGTGGGTTTTGCGGCAGCAAGTTTTATGCGCGGTGTGAATTTTATCCAAATTCCCACAACTTTGTTATCGCAAGTGGATTCTAGCGTGGGCGGCAAAACAGGCATCAATCATCGCTTGGGCAAAAATATGATTGGCGCGTTTTGGCAGCCGCGTCTTGTTTTGGCAGATATGACCACCTTAAAGACCTTGCCACCGCGTGAATTATCAGCAGGGTTAGCGGAAGTCATTAAATACGCGTTAATCGGCGACGTGGCGTTTTTGGCTTGGCTTGAAACCCATATAACGTCGTTACGCGCGCTCGATTTGAATTTATTAGCCCAAGCTGTACTGATTTCTTGCCAGCATAAAGCGGATATTGTGGCGCAAGATGAGTTTGAAGCTAATACACGCGCGCTACTTAATTTTGGTCATACCTTTGGTCATGTGATTGAAACGCATGAAGGTTATGGCAATTGGCTGCACGGTGAAGCAGTCGCGGTAGGTATGATTCAAGCGATGCAGTTGTCACAAAAACAAGGGTGGCTTAGCGCCGACGATGTTGACAGAGCCAGCTCTTTAATCGCCTGTGCTGATTTACCCACCCATCCGCCAGTCATTGAGGTGGATACAGCACTGGATTTGATGGGGCATGATAAAAAAGTCAAATCCGGCAAAATTCGTCTCGTATTACTAGAACAATTGGGACAAGCGGTATTGACGTCAGCGTATGATCCAGCGTTACTGACAGACGTGCTGGCTTTGACTGACAAACCTAATTGATATAAATTTTATAGATGGGTTAAAGCGTCATATCGGGCGTTAACCTTACCTCAGACAGAAGGTTGTTTTATGGTGCATTCTTTATCTACGCTGTATCGTTCATGGGCATTTAAAGTGACCACTTGGCTGATTTTAGCGGCGATTGCAGGGGGTTTGACAGTCACGGTGTGGATTGCCTCTGCGGTAAAGCCTGCCAAAAGTGCGGTGAAAGCGGCGAGTAATGCCAATCTAAATCAAGATCCCACCGCGCTACTATTGGCCAAAACACCTGAAGAGCTTAATACTGAAGTTAGACCCATCAAATTTGATGCGGTAATTCGTGATATGCGCAACTATCCCAAAGAATTTAAGGACAGTCGCTTTATCAAGGCCAATAACGGTAAATGGACAGTTCAAGTCATGAACGTGGTGGAGCACGAAGTGGTCACCGATTACCTAAATAGCCGTGACGATCGTGATAAATTTAATTATTTTCGTATCGTTGATGCGCATAACCAAAAACGCTTTGTGGTCACCTATGGCGTATTTGGCTCAGTACAAGAAGCAGTTGGCGCGGCTAAAGTAGTGAATTTTAATTTACCAAAAGAGGTCAAAGCATTTCCTGAAGAATTTAAAATGTATGCCCCACAAATGGATGAGTATGAAGTCGCGCCGCCACTTCGTGATGTGGGTAAGACAGCCGCGCGAGAAGTCAAACTAAACGCTACACCAAAATTGTTGCCTGCGCCAAAAGCCAAAGTTGAACGACAACCACAAGCTGCGACTTCTACAGCAGTAGAACCAAAACGCATGGCGCCAAAAACCAGCATTGAAAAGTCAACTAATCCTCAAGAGACCCTTTCTATTCAGGAAGGTAAAGTGATTGCTGAAAGCAACAGTAACGACTCAAATGTTACCCGTTCAGAACCAAAAGTTATCAATAGCAAGAACGATAATACTGATGTCAAACCCAAACAAACCCACAGCAAGCCGTCTGAAGAAAAGCCAAAACCCAAAGATGCCTCAAAGGACAGCATGGGCGAGTTAATCAAGCAGAAGTCCCAAGCCAACTAGTGAGGTTAGACAGGTTGGTTCAGTTTGGTTTTCAAATAACAGTGGATTTTTTCACCCTTTTTCGTTAATATAACGAAGGGTATCATTTTGATTTCTTATGGTACATATAGATAACAAACATGACGGTTATCTATTCCAATCTTTTATGATTCAATAGCAAACATTGCACATATTTATAGTATGCCCATTTCTTTGCTACCAGCTTGTTAAGGGAACACGCTTATGTCTTTAAATCAGTATTCAGATCAGCATAATCTTTACCAACCCGATGTGTTCAAAGACAACTGTGGGTTTGGTTTGATTGCGCATACCCATGGTGAAGCTAGTCATGACTTAGTGCAAACAGCGATTCATAGTTTAAGTTGTATGACCCACCGCGGTGGCGTGGCAGCTGATGGTAAGACAGGCGATGGTTGTGGTTTATTGATTGCGACACCCAAGGTATTCTTTAAAAAAATCGCTTCAGACAATGGCTTTACCCTAAACGAAATTTTTGCCGTCGGCACGGTATTTGTTAACCTCGACAAAGCATTAGCACAGCATAGCCAAGATACACTAAGCCAAGCGATTGAAGCACAAGGTTTGCTAGTCGCTGGCTGGCGTGATGTGCCAGTTGATTTAAGTATCGTCGGTGACATTGCCCGTGAATCACTCCCAGGCTTTAAACAAATTTTAGTCAATTGCCCAATCAATATGGACGAGGCAACCTTTAACCGTAAATTATTCGTTGCACGCCGCAAAGCAGAAATCGAACTGAAAGATGACCCGTTGTTTTATGTGACGTCATTGACCTCACAAGTGGTTATCTATAAAGGCTTGGTTATGCCTGCCGATTTACCCGCGTTCTTCTTGGATTTACAAGACGAACGTTTGGCGTCACACATTGTGGTATTCCACCAACGTTTCTCAACCAATACCCTGCCAAGATGGCCATTAGCCCAGCCTTTTCGCTATCTTGCCCACAATGGTGAATTAAACACGATTGATGGTAACCGTGACTGGGCAGTCGCTCGTACGCCAAAATTTGTCACCGATTTGATTCCAGAACTGCAAGAATTACAACCACTCGTCAACCGTGTGGGCTCTGACTCATCAAGCTTAGACAATATGCTTGAGGTACTGGTGTCAGGGGGCATGGATTTATTCCGTGCGCTTTCTATCCTCGTGCCGCCAGCATGGCAAAATGTTGACACGATGGACATGGATTTACGCGCGTTTTATGAGTTTTACTCACAGCATATGGAAGCTTGGGATGGTCCAGCCGGTCTAGTGATCCAAGATGGTCGCTATGCGGTTTGTATGCTTGACCGCAATGGTTTACGTCCATCACGTTGGGTGACTACCAAAAATGGCTATATCACCGTGGCTTCAGAAATCGGTACTTGGGATTATCAACCTGAAGACGTGATTGCTAAAGGTCGCGTCGGACCGGGTCAAATGCTAGTGATTGATACCGAAACTGGTAACATCATGGATACCAAAGCCGTGGGTCGTCAGCTAAAAAAAGCCCACCCATATCGCCTATGGTTACGTGAAAATGCGGTACGTCTACGGGATGATGAACAGCTAGAAGAAAAAGCTTATGAGCAACGTGAAACAGGCGAGCATCTGTTAGCGCTGCAAAAAATGTTTCATATCACCAATGAAGAACGCACAGAAATCATCCGTCCTTCAGCCGAAAACGGTCAAGAAGCTGTTGGTTCAATGGGCGATGACACCCCGATGGCGGTACTGTCGAAACAAGTTCGTCACGTGGCTGATTTCTTCCGTCAACAATTTGCTCAGGTTACCAACCCACCAATCGATCCCCTGCGCGAAGCGATTGTCATGTCATTGGAAACTTGTTTGGGTAGCGAAAAAAATATTTTTGAGCCCACGCCAGACCACGCCAACCGTATCGTATTGTCATCGCCTGTGTTGTCATCGAGCAAAATGATGCAACTACGCAGCGTCACAAAACCAGGTTTTGAAATTGAAACCATTGATTTAAATTATGATGAATCAATGGCATTAGAAGATGCCATCAAACACATCTGTGAGCAAGCTGCCCAAGCGGTACGCGCAGGTAAAGTATTGATTGTATTATCTGACCGCAATATTGAAAAAGGTAAAGTACCTGCCAATGCCATTATGGTGACAGGTGCGGTGCATCATCACTTGATTAATGTGGGTTTACGCGCAGATGCCAACTTAATCATCGAAACAGGTTTGGTACGTGATTCGCACCAATTAGCGGTCTTGTTGGGGTTTGGTGCTACCGCGGTTTATCCATACTTGGCTTACAATGTGATTGCAGACTTGGTCGATAAAGGCGACTTGCTTGGTGACCCGTTGTACGCCAAAAACAACTTCCGCAAAAGCTTGGATAAAGGCTTGTTAAAAATCCTATCAAAAATGGGTATTTCTACCGTTTCTTCTTATCGCGGCGCGCAATTGTTTGAAGCCGTGGGTTTATCAGAAGAAGTGGTTGAGCTTTGCTTTACTGGGGTTGAAAGCCGTATCTCAGGTGCCACGTTTGACGATTTGGCGATTGACCAACAAATCTTGGCAAAAAATGCCTTTACCAAACGTGTACCGCTTGACCAAGGCGGCTTGTTAAAATTTGTCTTTAACAAAGAATACCACGCCTTCAACCCAGATGTGATTCAAGCGCTACATAAAGCGGTACGCACGGGCGACTACGACAATTACAAAGAATATGCGTCGATTGTCAACAGCCGACCCGTAGCGACGTTACGTGATTTGCTGCAGTTAGATACCAGTAAATCCATCAGTGTTGATGACGTTGAGCCCATTGAACAAATCCTAAAACGCTTTGACTCAGCAGGTATGTCATTAGGCGCCTTGTCACCAGAAGCACACGAGGCGATTGCAACCGCGATGAACACGATTGGCGGACGTTCAAACTCGGGTGAGGGCGGTGAAGATCCCACACGTTATGGCACGATTCGTAACTCAAAAATCAAACAAGTCGCCTCAGGTCGTTTTGGGGTCACACCGGCTTACCTGCGTTCGGCAGAAGTGATGCAGATTAAAATCGCGCAGGGGGCAAAACCCGGTGAAGGCGGTCAGTTGCCGGGTGGTAAAGTAAATAGCTTAATTGCGCGTTTGCGTTACTCAGTGCCAGGTGTGACCTTGATTTCACCACCGCCACATCATGATATTTATTCGATTGAAGACTTGGCGCAGCTAATTTTTGACTTAAAACAAGTCAATCCAAACGCGCTTGTGTCAGTCAAATTGGTGTCGCGCCCAGGCGTAGGTACCATTGCAACGGGTGTGGCAAAAGCGTATGCCGATTTGATTACCATTTCAGGGTATGATGGTGGTACCGCAGCGTCACCCTTGTCGTCAATTCACTATGCAGGCTCGCCTTGGGAATTGGGCTTATCTGAAGCGCACCAATCGCTTCGTGTCAACGGGTTACGTCATAAAGTACGCGTGCAAACAGATGGTGGTTTAAAAACGGGTTTAGACGTAGTAAAAGCAGCAATACTGGGAGCGGAAAGCTTCGGTTTTGGTACCACGCCGATGATTGCCGTGGGCTGTAAATACCTGCGTATCTGTCACCTAAATAACTGCCCAACGGGCGTGGCAACGCAAAAATCAGAACTGCGCGATGAGCATTTCATCGGTGAAGCAGAGATGCTGATTAATTTCTTTAGATTTGTGGCACAAGAAACCCGCGAGTGGTTAGCGGCATTGGGCGTGCGTTCAATGGAAGAGCTTGTGGGTCGCACCGACTTGCTATCAGCCATGTCAGGCACTACCAACAAGCAACAACACCTAAACTTAGCGCCGCTATTATTTACCCATAGCAAAGGCGATGGCAAACCACAAACTTGCCAAGTTGAGCGCAATGAGCCATTTGACAAAGGCTTGCTTGCTGAGCAAATGGTTATCGATATGATGGAGACCATCAAATCAGCCAAAGGTGGTGACTTTAGCTATCGTATTGGCAACTGTGACCGTTCCATCGGTGCGCGTATCTCAGGGGAGATTGCTGCGCTGCATGGCAACAATGGTATGGCAAGCGCGCCAATCAACTTGCACTTAACCGGCACCGCGGGTCAAAGTTTAGGTGTGTGGAATGCAGGCGGCTTAAACATTAAGCTTGAAGGGGATGCCAACGACTACGTAGGTAAAGGCATGGCAGGGGGTGAAATCGTGATTTACCCACCAAAAGGTTCGACTTTTGCTAGCCAGCAAACCGCTATCATCGGTAACACCTGTTTGTATGGTGCCACAAGCGGTCATCTATATGCAGCAGGTACTGCCGGTGAACGTTTTGCGGTTCGTAATTCAGGTTGTTTTGCGGTGGTTGAAGGTACCGGTGACCACTGCTGTGAATACATGACGGGTGGTGTAGTGACAGTGTTGGGTAAAACAGGGCTAAACTTCGGTGCTGGTATGACAGGCGGTTTTGCTTACGTGCTTGATTTAGATGGCGATTTCTTTGACCGTTGTAACCATGAGCTTATCGATATGCATCGTATCTCAAGTGAGCAAACAGAAAATCACCGTATCAACTTGATGTCGATTATCAAAACACACGTGGCAAAAACAGGTAGCCAATGGGGTCAAACCATCCTTGACGACTTTGAGCATTATGTTCGTAAGTTCTATTTGGTCAAACCAAAAGCCGCGAACATTACTTCGCTACTAAAAACGACCATGGCAGACCCACAATAAGCGATTGTGTAGCATAATTTCATGATATTGGATTGCTAAAGGTAGCGCGTGACCAGCGCTCTACCTTTAACTTAAATTTTAAAAGTTCGCTGTCAAGCAGGTCGGTATACAGTGAATCGCTGGATACCACTCACTTAGGAGCATTGCTTTAGGAGCATTGGGGCATGGCAAAACGATTACACAACGATTTTCAGTTTTTAGACGTCGCACGTGTCGACCCTTCAAAAAAAGACATTAATACCCGTACTCACGAGTTTGTTGAGATTTACTATCCCTTTGAGCAAGACAAGGTAACTGACCAAGCGCACCGCTGTCTTGAATGTGGTAACCCTTATTGTGAATGGAAATGTCCCGTTCACAACTACATTCCAAACTGGTTAAAACTGGCTACCGAAGGTCATATTTTCCAAGCGGCAGATTTATGCCACCAAACCAACACGTTGCCAGAAGTCTGTGGGCGAGTATGTCCTCAAGACCGTCTGTGTGAAGGGGCTTGTACTCTCAATGACGGATTTGGGGCAGTCACCATTGGGAACGTGGAAAAATACATCACCGATACTGCGTTTGCGCTAGGCTGGCGTCCAGATATGAGCGGTGTGACTTGGACGGATAAAAAAGTTGCGGTGATTGGCGCAGGTCCTGCCGGTCTTGGCTGTGCTGACATATTGGTCCGTAATGGTGTCAAACCTGTGGTATTTGATAAACGCCCTGAAATTGGTGGACTACTGACCTTTGGTATTCCAGAATTTAAAATGGAAAAAAATGTCATGCGTCGCCGCCGCGAAGTCTTCGAGAGCATGGGCATTGAATTTCGTTTAAATACCGAGATCGGTAAAGATGTCACTATTGATGAGTTACTCTCTGAGTATGACGCGGTGTTTATGGGTATGGGTACCTATACCTATATGCGTGGCGGTTATGCCGGTGAAGAGTTATCTGGCGTGTATGATGCGCTTGATTTTTTAATCGCAAACGTCAACCGCTGCCAAGGTTGGGAAACGAACCCACAAGAGTACATCGACTTACAAGGCAAAAAAGTGGTCGTTCTTGGCGGTGGTGATACCGCGATGGACTGTAACCGTACCAGTATCCGCCAAGGTGCAACTTCTGTGACTTGTGCCTACCGCCGTGATGAAGAGAATATGCCAGGTTCACGCCGTGAAGTGCGTAACGCGCGTGAAGAAGGCGTACAGTTTTTATTTAACCGTCAGCCGATTGAAATTATCGGTTTAAACGGTAAAGTAACCGGCGTTAAAGTAGTGACCACTAAACTTGGCGAACCTGACAACCGCGGTCGTCGTAGCCCAGAGCCTATTCCCAATTCAGAAGAAATCTTGCCAGCCGATGCGGTGATTATGGCATTTGGTTTCCGTACTAGCCCGGCTGATTGGTTTACCACCCAAGGCATCGAGATGGATAATAGCGGACGGGTGATCGCGCCTGAGTTACAAACCTATAAGTACCAAACTAAGAATCCAAAAATCTTCGCAGGTGGCGATATGGTGCGGGGTTCAGACTTGGTGGTAACCGCGATTTGGGAAGGTCGCGAGGCCGCTAAAGGTATCCTAGATTACCTAGATGTTTAATCGAGAACCTTCTTTAGCTAAGAATTGCTGTTAATTACGTCAAAAAACCCAATATTGATTGGGTTTTTTTACAGGTAAATTTCGGTGCGTTTTTGTCCACTTTGGGCTATTATGTCGCATAAATTCATCATACTACTAGGTCAATGACATGCCATTTGCGCAGCATTTTCGTCCCGCTACTTGGGCAAAATTACGGTGTCAACATGCCAATCTTTATCAAATCGATGAGCAGCTGTTTCGTAGTGAGCAGCTAACGCCCGATGATATCGGTATTATCCGGCAGTACGGCATCAATACGCTTATCAATTTACGATTTTTTGATCGCGATGATAACGAAGAAAATTTAGCCAATTTACCGCTGACCTTTATCAATCACCCATTGATGACTTGGGCAATCAAGCCGCAGCAACTTGCTGAAATTTTGTATGATATTTTGTGGCACCAAGCGCGTGGCGACAAGGTGCTCGTGCATTGTTATCATGGCTCAGATCGCACCGGTATTACCGTTGCTATGTATCGCATTTTGGTACAAAACTGGACGATTGAACATGCCAAAATTGAAATGCAGGACGGCGGGTATGGCTTTCACTGGATTTGGATTAATATCAGCAATTTATTGACCGAGAAAAAAGTGGAAGAAGTGCAACACGCCTTGTTAGCGCTACAACGCCAAAAGCCTATTATTAGCCAACCTTAAAACCCATCAAGCGACATTAACTTTGGATAGCCTGTGAATATCAAACGACTGTTAGGTGAAACCATTATCTATGGTATCGGTGCGATTTTACCCCGTGTCATTACCTTTTTACTCAATCCGTTGTATATCAATTACATCGATAAAGAAGCCTTTGCTATTTTTACCAGCCTATATGCCTGGATTGCCTTTATCAATATTGTGCTCACTTTTGGTTTTGAAACATCTTATTTTCGTTTCTCAGGAGAAGATAAAACAGGCGCCGCCGAAAAAAATGTGTTTAGCACGGCGTTTTGGTTTATTGCCATGTTGGCAGGCGGTTTTTTGGTCATGGTGTTGCTATTTAGCAATCCGCTATCAATTCTGATGGATTATGGCAATCACCCTGAATTTTTGCGCTGGTTTGCTTGGATTGCGTTTTTTGATGCGATTTGTACCATTCCGTTTGCTTGGCTACGTTATCACAACCAGCCTGTGAAGTATTCGGTGGTGCGGGTAGTGTCGATTTTGATACAAACTGTGGTGGTTATTGCGCTATTTCGCTTTGTGCCCATTGAGGCTGCCAAAAGTTTCGGTTTGACTGAGCAAGTGGCGTATCCGTTCTTTGCGAATTTAGTTGCCAGTCTCGCCACTTTTATGATGCTGTTTCCGATTATCAAAAAAGTACGCTGGCATTTTGATAAAGCTTTGTTCAAACGTATGATTCGCTATTCTTATCCGGTCATGCTGGCAGGGTTGGCGTTTATGGTGAATGAAAACTTCGATAAAATCATTCAATATTATATGATTGATAAAGGCGATGCGGGGGCATACGGTGGCTGCTACAAATTGGCAGTGTTAATGACTTTGTTTGTGACCGCGTATCGGATGGGGATTGAGCCGTTTTTATTCAAACAAATGCACCACGCCAATGCCAAACATACTTATGCGATGATGACAGAGTACTTTGCTTTATTTGCATCGGTGGTGGCGCTTGGTATTATTGCCAATATTTCATGGCTCAAACGGTTATTTATCACCGATCCCAGTTATTGGACAGCGATTAATATCGTACCGATTATCGTCATTGCGAATCTATGTTTTGGGATTTATTACAACCTATCAACTTGGTATAAGGTAACTGACCGTACTGGGATTGGCTCAGCCATCTCGTGGCTTGGGGCGGGACTGACTATTTTGCTCCATATGCTGTTTTTAAAACAATACGGCTTTATGGTGTCGGCATGGGTGACGCTTTTTGTTTACTTCCTCATGATGATAGTATCGTACGCGCTTGGACAGCATTTTTATCCGATACCTTACCAAACCAAAAAAATCGTTTTCTTTTTGGGCACGCTGATGCTGTTTAGCGTGATAATCGTCAGTGCTTTTCAAATGAATTTTTGGTTATCCAATACCTTATTACTGGTCTATATTGGCTTAATCGGCTATAGCGAGCGCGCGCTGTTAAAACGTTTGGTAAAAGCAAAAGCGTCATGAATGAACCTTAATAAGATTTTAATGGGTATAAGTATTTAATTTAGCCAAATTATCCTTATATTAATTACTAGTCGCAATTGATTCACCTTGCGCAAAAAAGTTTGCTATAGTAACAGCAGGAGAATCAATGAATTGCTACTTACCTGTGATAGACAGGGGTAAGTCATCTCATGAGAAGGAGTTTTTCATGCAACAATCAAGTACGCCACAAGCAACTACCCAGCTAGCCAATCCTCTATTAGCGAATAATGAGCAGCTGGTAGCAGTGTCTGCCAAAGACATTGTCAAACAACATCTCGATAAGCTCGGTATACCCCAAGATATTCAGATTGACGATGCCGAATTCGCAGAAAAAAAACAGCGCATTGCCGATTTGTTAAAACAGCATAATGCCACGTTAATTGCTCACTATTACACCGACCCAAAAATCCAAGCAATTGCCGAAGCCACAGGCGGTATCGTGTCGGATAGTTTAGAGATGGCGCGGTTTGGGCGTGATAGTGATGCTGATGTACTGATTGTTGCAGGCGTCAAATTCATGGGTGAGACCGCCAAAATCCTAAGCCCTGCAAAAACGGTATTAATGCCAACGCTAGAAGCCACTTGCTCACTAGATTTGGGTTGTCCGATTGAAGACTTTAACGCGTTTTGTGACCAGCATCCTGACCGTACTGTGGTGGTGTATGCCAACACCTCAGCGGCTGTTAAAGCGCGGGCAGATTGGGTGGTGACATCGAGTATCGCGGTTGAGCTCATTGACCATCTAGACAGCCAAGGTGAAAAAATCATTTGGGCACCTGACCAGCATTTGGGGCGTTATATCCAGCAAAAAGTGGGCGCAGATATGCTGCTGTGGGATGGCGCTTGTATCGTGCATGAAGAGTTCCGTAGCCGCAGCCTAAAAACCATGAAAGAGATGTACCCCGATGCCGCCGTATTGGTACACCCAGAATCACCGATTGAGATGACCCAAATGGCAGATGCCGTCGGTAGCACCAGTCAGCTGATTAAAGCGGCGCAAACCCTGCCGCACAAGATGTTCATTGTCGCCACGGATCGCGGTATTTTTTATAAAATGCAGCAAGCGGCGCCAGATAAGGTGTTTATCGAAGCGCCGACGCGTGGGGAAGGTGCAACCTGTCGTTCATGTGCGCACTGCCCGTGGATGGCGATGAATGATTTAGACCAAATCATCCATGCACTGGAGAAAGTAGGCACACCTGACGCCATACCGCACGAGATTTTTGTTGATGCGCAGCTAATCGAACAAGCTAAAAAACCCCTAGATCGAATGCTCGCGTTTGGCGCCACGCTCAAAAGATAGGTGTTAACAACCCTAACTTGTTTTTAAAATATTGAAAAAAGTCGTTGACAGCCTAACTAACTTGCTTTAATATACGCACCACTTAGCGATGATAGCCTTTAAGCTCACTATTGCTAAGGTATTGAAGTAACAATTAAAGCCTAGTTAGGCAATCGGAGTGTAGCACAGCTTGGTAGTGCACCTGGTTTGGGACCAGGGGGTCGAAGGTTCGAATCCTTTCACTCCGACCATTCATTCTTTAAACTTACCCAAGTTAAAAAAATGAATCAAGAGCCGAGCAGGCTTTTTTTATGCGCCTGTAGCTCAGTTGGATAGAGCACCCGCCTTCTAAGTGGGTGGTCACAGGTTCGAATCCTGTCAGGCGCGCATTTTGCTAGTCTGTAAAACCTACCTTATGGCGGATGTAGCTCAGTTGGTAGAGCCCCGGGTTGTGATCTCGGTTGTCGTGGGTTCGAGTCCCATCATTCGCCCCATATTCTAAAAAAGCCCTTAATTCATTGAATTAAGGGCTTTTTTTATGCCTTGCCTGCTCCCTTATCTATTTATCACGTTTGCAGATTTGTTATAAAAAACAACGGTTGTGCTACACTTTTTTAGGATGAACAATTATCTACTTTATATACTAGGGTCATATAGTGTACTAGAAGATAAGCTCGTAAAGGTAAATTGGCAATAGCGTAACTTTACCTAATCGAAAACCTCAAATAAAATGGCGTGAGCGCATAAATATGATACGAAGTACAACGATGTTTTATCAACTTGCTATGACCTGTGTTGCGATAAGTGGCTGCATAGTTGTCAATACTGCCCAAGCGGCTACTAGGCTGCCAAAATCACCTTGGCAATCGCATGCATCGCTCAAAAGTAGCCAAGTTAGCCCAATTTATCAACAGCAATGGCGACAATCTGATTATAAATATTGCCCAATTTTAGCCATTGCTAATCATTCATCAGTCAATGTTAAAACTGCACAATCACGCGCTGCCAATTTTTCAGGTGGCTTTGCGGTGGCGTATGATTTGAAGAACTATAAAGGCAGGTCTTTACGCAGTGCTTATGGCGTAGCCAATGCCGGTACGACGTCTAAGCGTGACTTGTACCAGGGCTGGGCCTATCGTAAAAACTATGCCGATGGTAGTTATGTGACGCTTGGGCGAGAGGGCAATAACCCACAGGGTAAAATGCTGGCTTATATAGTGCTGAACAATGGCTGTTTTTATAATATCTGGAGTCAATTAAGTAGTGAGCATTTGCAAAAAATGATAGCTCAATTACGCTATGTCAATTGATGAATCAAAAAGTAGCTAAAAAAATAGCTATGAAAAAGTAGCCATAAAAAAAGCAACGTTGCCGCGTTGCTTTTTTTAAAAGGTGCTTTTTTTCGAATTTGTTTTTTTGAATTTGATTTTTTCGAAGTGGCTTGTTTCAAAGTGGCTTGTTTTAAGAAAAGTCATGCAAAGAAATTTTCTAGCACCTTACGCTGACTGCTTTGCCAATGTGACCACTCTTGAGCTGAGTCGGCCAGTGAGCCCCGCCAGCCTTTGATATTGCCTTTCATGCTAGATAACCGATGTTGGCTGGTGGTATTGAGCAGTGTTGGCTGTTTTTGCAAACGCTCAAGCGCAACTAAGGCAGCAGGGCGGTCATTACACAATAATCCCATATCGCAACCTGCCGTTAAAGCAGCGGCAATACGGTCACCTGCATCACCTGCAACATGTGCCGCTTTCATCGATAGGTCATCGGAGAACAATACCCCATTAAACCCTAGTTTGCCACGAATAATTTGCTGCAGCCAAATCGATGAAAACCCTGCAGGTTTGTTATCAACTGCGCTAAATACCACGTGAGCGGGCATAAGTGCATCCAGTAGCGGCTTGTTGCGAATAAAGGGCTGCATATCATATTGGCGAATCTCATCATAACTGCGCTCATCGGTGGCATCATCCACATGAGAATCTGGTGCAACTGAGCCGTGACCGGGAAAATGCTTGCCCGTGGTTGCCATTCCGGCAAGCTTCATCCCACGCATGAATTCAGCAGATAAGGCGGTGATTGCAATCGGATGGGCGTGAAACGCGCGATCACCAATGACGCGGCTCACCCCATTGATATCAAGTACAGGCGCAAAACTAAAATCAATCCCAACCGCTAGGACTTCGCTTGCCATCAAATAGCCTGCGCAATAAGCAAGATCAAGCGCAGTGATAGGGTCATGCTCAAACCTTTCACCGAGTTTACCCATCGCAGGTAGCGGCGAAAAACCCGCGCGCAAGCGAGCGACACGTCCACCTTCTTGGTCAACCGCAATTAAAATATTGGGCTTGATAGCACGCATACTATCGGTCAGTTCGCGTACTTGCTCAGGGCTTTCTACATTACGCCCAAACAAAATCACGCCGCCAACTTCCGGTTGGCGTAGCAGTGCTTCGTCTGCTAGGCTAAGCGCTGTGCCTTCAATATCAAGCATGAGTTGACCGACTGCTTGCATGCGGTAATCCTTCTGGGTATTGCTTGCCGTCAACGGTTAGATATAGTTGGAGGCAGAAAAATTTTGAAAAAACATAGCATACGCTTTTTTTGATAAAAATGCGACTAGCTTACTGGCGATTATTATTAGCGATTATTACTGACGGTTAAGCCGTGACGGTGGCGGTAACAAACTGATATCACTCACCCGACAAGGATTGATATCAATCCCGCCGCGGCGTGTGTACCATGCGCGTACCATGAGCGTTTTTGGCGCAAAGGCTTGGGTTAAATCACTAAAAATTTGCTCCACGCATTGTTCATGAAAGCCATTATGCTGACGAAAGCTCAAAATATACTCAAGCAGTCCTGCTTGGTCAATCGGTTGGCTATCTATCTGAATCTCCAGTGTTCCCCAATCTGGCTGATTGGTGACAGGGCAGTTTGAGCGCAGCAGATGCGAATGCAAAATTTGTAACTGGCTATCCGAGGCGCCTTGATGGGCAACGGTCAAACTTGAAGGATCGACATCACTGACGATGGCGATTTTTTTATCGCTATTATCCAACGCGTTGTCAATGCAGTCACCTTGTGGCGCGCTGATAGGTAAGCTATTTGCAATATTTACCTCAAAAATCTCAAGCGTCACATCAGTTTTTAGACAAGCGGATAAATCTTTTTCCACCGCTGCTTTAACAGCTTGTTGATTGTCAAATTCAGTGAAATTTAGGCTATTAAAATAAAGTTTGAGCGATTTTGATTCGACAATGTAGTCTGATGTGGCAGGGATGGCAAGGCGCGCCATTGCCACCTGTGATATACCGTGCGAGTTAAGCCAAGACATCTCAAAAACCTGCCACCAGTCCATGCCGATACTTAAGGCGTCAGCAGGCAGCGCTAGGTTTGCTCGTCCTAATGCGCGAGGAATGGGGTAAAGTATATCGGGGGCGTAGGTTTTTGGGTAGCTAGTGGATTGACCCAAAATACCGTGAGTTTCAAGTGGTTTCATATTTTTTTAATTTAACTTTTAATTTAACTAAGTTATAAACGAACGCGTGAGCCATCTGCTAAAAGATAATACGCAATGCCATAAAATATCGCGGTAAAAATCCCAATCGCTACCAAAGATGACCATACATTGACATCTGAATGACCCAAAATACCATAGCGAAAAGCATTGACCATATAAACAATGGGGTTTAGTAGCGATATGTTTTGCCAAAATCCCGATAAATCATTCAGTGAATAAAACACGCCGCCCAAATATGTCAAGGGTGTCAACACAAAACTGGGTACGATGGAAATATCATCAAACGAGCGCGCAAATACCGCATTAATCATACCGCCCAGCGAAAACAATGCTGAGGTCATAACCACGGTAAAAATCGTGACAAATGCATGCACCAGTGATAACTGAGTAAAAAACAACGCGAGCACCGTCACAATCGCGCCAATGGTCAACCCCCGAAACAAACCGCCCGCGATAAAGCCCAGTAAAATGGTATGTTTAGAAATCGGACTGACCAACATCTCTTCGATATTACCATGAAACTTGGTGGCAAAAAAACTCGATACCACATTGGAGTAGCTATTGGTAATCACCGACATCATAATCAAGCCAGGCACGATAAACTGCATGTAGGAGACACCGCCCATATCGCCAACCCGAGCGCCAATCATTTTACCAAAGATGATAAAATACAAACTCATGGTGATGGCAGGGGGCAACAGCGTCTGCGGCCAAATGCGAAGAATTCGGCGGATTTCTTTGACTAACAAGGTGTTAAATGCAACCAACTGGTGCTGAAAATCCATGTTAATTCTCCAATTTTTCAGTCAAATTGTTTTCAACAATCCCCAAAAACAGCTCTTCAAGGCGATTGGCTTTGTTACGCATACTGGCTACCTGAATATTTTGAGCAGTTAACTGGGCAAAGACGTCATTTAGACTGTCGCCTTTTTTGAGTGTGACTTCAAGGGTCAACGGGTCTGGCTGCTTGGTTTTTACCACATTGGTTAACGCAATGCGTGCGGGATAAGGTTGCGCCAAATCAAACACAAAGCTTTCCATATCAAGGCTGGTAAGCAAACTTTTCATATCGGTATTGATACGAATTTCACCCTGGTCAAGGATAGCAATGTTTTTACACAGCTGCTCAGCTTCTTCTAGGTAATGGGTGGTTAAAATAATGGTCGTACCTTCTTCCGTGTTAATTTGCTGCATAAAATCCCACATCGAGCGGCGCAGTTCAATATCCACCCCTGCAGTCGGCTCATCCAAAATCAGCAGTTTGGGACGGTGCATTAAAGCACGCGCAATCATCAAACGGCGTTTCATACCGCCAGAGAGCATACGCGCTTTGTCATCGCGTTTTTCCCAAAGCCCCAATGCTTTAAGGAGTTTTTCGGCACGCGGGCGAGATTCCTTGGCAGGTATGCCAAAATAGCCCGCTTGGGCAATTAAAATATCTTCGATTTTTTCAAACTGCATAAAGTTAAATTCTTGCGGCACCACGCCTAAAAACTGCTTGGCTTTGGCAGGCTGTTTAAGCAAATCTACCCCAAAAATTTCTACCGAGCCTGAGCTGGGTTTAAATAGCGAGCTGATAATACCAATGGTGGTGGATTTACCCGCACCATTGGGACCAAGTAGGGCAAAAAATCCACCTTGGGGTACGGTCAAATCAATGCCTTTGAGTGCTGAAAAACCATTTGGGTAGGTTTTGGTGAGCTGGGTAATTTTTAGAGCAGGGATGGTAGTGTCAAAGTTTGCCATAGCAATGCAGGTTCTGGTTAAAGGTGAGACCTTAATGGGGATGGGTTGGACAGTTTAAAGATTTGCGTGAACTAAGTTTATAGTGGTTAAGCTAAATTATATCAATGATACAATTAAAAAAGCCTATCAGTTGATAGGCTTCATCGGGGCTAAAAATGATTATTTGGCTTGAGACACCATATAATCAACCGCGTTGGTCACTTCCACATCTAGCAAATCAGCGTTACCACCTTTGGCTGGCATGGCGTTAAAGCCTTGTAGCGCGTGTTGGTGAAGGGTAGCGGTACCTTTAGCGATACGGGGACCCCAAGCGCCTTTATCACCAAATTTTGGTGCACCTAACAGACCTGCAGTATGACAAGTATGGCAAACACCTTCATAAATTACTTTGCCTTCACGTGGTTTATCTGGATCAGCGGCACCCAATGCAGCGGCAATAGTGATATCACACTCTTTACCTTCAAAACAAACTTTACCTTGTGGGGCAATACGTGCGATTAGATTTGGGTATAATGCAACCAATTTTGCAACTTGAGGTGGGTCTTCAGGTGCTTTTTCTGCTTCCTTTTTTGCGGGAGCGGCAGAGGATGCAGGGGCTGAAGCAGTTGCAGTACTTGAGGCTGTCGCGGTACTTGAAGCGCTAGCGGTAGCTGATGCCGCTGCAGGGGCACTGGCTTTATCCTCAGCTTGGCTGACAGCGATACCCGCAAGACTTAGCATAGTAACCGCTGATAACATCACTACTTTTTTCATTCGTCACGTTCTCTCAAACAGGTGAATTAAATTATCGTAATACTTTTAAAACGGACAATATGAGCCATTAGATTGCTCGATTGTATCCGTTGATGCGATAAATGTTACACAGATTTATTTTCCATACTATTATAAGGGAAAATTATCTGAAAAAGCTATGCTTATTTGATGTGTGCTATCAACTTTGCCGAGCAGTTTTTAGCAGTAATTTTGATGATTTGCTTATTGTACGAAAAGTTTGCTAAAATAGCCCACTGCTTTTTTTCAATCCCAATCAAAGCGTTCGTAGCTCAACTGGATAGAGTACAGGTCTCCGAAGCCTGTGGCGTGGGTTCGAGTCCCGCCGAGCGCACCATTCTTAATGCCTAAATTATTGATTTCATGAGGATTTTAATTTATTCATGTTTTTATGGATACATAATAGGCGATACATATCCATTGGTAGAATGTAATTGCTTGTATGACTACCCATAGTAAAGAATAATCTTTTGCAATTCGATCAGCAACTCGGCGGCTCTATTTTTAACTTCTGTTGGGTGTTTTTTGGTTTTCATAAGGGTATTGTCTCAAGGTTTTAGGTCTCCGACAATTCCGGGGCGGTTCACCTTTATTGACGGCTTGTAGGCAGGTGAGTGATCAGCAGCCCCACGGTTTCGCCCAATATGGCAACATCTGTGGGTGAGTAGACCAACACACGCTCTTGACTAGCAAGCTGCACTTCATAAACCACATGACTGCCTTTAAACTGCTTGGCGGTAATCAACCCATTAACCGCGCTGTTTGTTTGGGGTACCACCGATAGCCATTCTGGTCGAATCAGCACTTGGTGACTGTCTGCAAAATAAGGATAATTGCTCATTGGCAACGCACCGATTGCGGTCAGCAACTCATTGCCATGTTGCCGCGCCTGTAGAAAGCTGCCTTTGCCGACAAATTTTGCCACCGTGGCGGTGCTGGGGGCTTGATACAATTGAATTGGCGTGTCCCATTGCTGCAATCGACCATCTGCCAACATACCGATTTTATCGGCTATCATAAAGGCTTCTTGCTGGTCATGGGTCACCACAATGGCGCTGATTTGTTTGGCTTTAAGTAGCTGCTGAATGCTCATCGCCAACGCTTCTCGCATATCGGCATCGAGACTTGAGAATGGCTCATCAAACAAAATCAGCTGCGGATTGGGGGCAATCGCCCGTGCCAATGCCACCCGCTGCTGCTGCCCGCCAGATAATTCATGCGGGTAGCGACATGCTAACTGTTCCAGTCCTATCAAGGTAAGTAAAGCATCAATGTTGCTCTGTCTATCAGTTTTTGACAAGTGTTGAAGCCCAAAACCAATGTTGTCTGCCACCGTCAAATGCGGAAACAGCGCATAATCCTGAAACACAATGCCAATCTGGCGCTGATAAGCAGGGATATTGATGTGGGTGCGGCTATCAAATAGCGTCCGCTTGCCAAATTGAATTGAGCCTGCTGTCGGGGTTTCAAAACCTGCAATGCAGCGTAGCAGGCTGGTTTTACCACAGCCAGATTGACCGACCAAACACGCAATTTGCCCTTGCGGCAACTCAAAACTAATCTGATCGAGGACGGTTTTGCTAGACGGGTGATAACTGAGCGATAACTCATTCACAGTCAAATGCGCATCCGATACCGCGTTCTGCGATAAATTATTGAAGTTCATGTTACGTTAGTTTCCTTGGAAAACAAAATCACGGGCAGCAGTCCCGCTAGTATAATGACCAGTGCAGGCAATGCGGCTTGCTGAAACTGCCCTTCCATGGTAAAGGCATAAATTCGCACCGCGAGTGTGTCCCAATCACTAGGTCGGGTCATCAGCGTGATGGGCATTTCTTTCATCAAATCGACAAACACCATGAGTACGGCAACGCCTAGCGAGCTTTTGACCAAAGGGATATACAAACGGTGAATCAACGCAACACCGCGCACATTGAGGATGACTGCCGACTCCACAAGACTTGGGCGGACACGCTCAAAACCTGCCTCAATGCTCGACACTGCCAGCGCCAAAAAGCGAATAATATAGGCTAAAAGCATCACAATTAACGTGCCTTTGATGACAGCGGTCGTACCATCACTGACGGGCAAAAATTGTAATAACAGATTGTCCATCGCTGCAATTGGGATAAAAATACCAATCGCCAACACCGAACCAGGGATGGCATAGCCGAGCGTGGTAATACGCATCAAAATCGTGGCGAACAATGACTTATCACTGCGCTTGGCAATCACAAGTAGCAATGCCACAACCATGACCAATACCGCACCAACAAGCCCAATCACTAATGAATTGCCCATCGGCTGGAGCAACGCGCTCACATCGCCCTGCTGCCAATGTGCGACCACCCAAACAATCAACTGGATGACAGGTAGCACAAAGCTGACCAGCAAAATCACACCGCAATAGACCGTTGTCAGCCAACCCAACCCACTAGGTAGCGGCTTTGGCTGAATTGCCGTTGATTTTTTGGTGGCAAATTGACGGCGGCCGCGACTCAGCTGCTCTAGCACAATCATGACAAATACAAATAGCACCAGTAAAGAAGCCAGTTGTTTGGCAGTATCAATGGAAAAAAAGCCAAACCAAGCTTGATAAATAGCAGTAGTAAAGGTTTCTACCCCAAAGACAGATACCGCACCAAAATCTGCGAGGACTTCCATCATCGCCAGCAGCAAGCCACCCATGAGCCATGGACGCGCCATCGGTAGGGCAATTTTGAGTAACGATTCGCGCGGTGTCAAGCCAAGCGATGCGCCCATCTCCAGCGCCTGTTGTCCCATACTGGTAAAGGCGTTGCGAGCGAGAAGATACACATAGGGATAAAAAGCTAGTATCAGCACAATCGATAATCCCCAAATATTGCGGATATCGGGCAGACCTTGTGCAAACCCCTGCTGCTCTCGCAAATAGGTACTAATTGCACCTGTATAGTCAAACATACCCAATTGCACAAACGCCAATACGTAGGCAGGTACAGTAAGTGGCAGCATCATCGCCCAAAAAAATAGCTTACGTCCTGGAAACTGGTACATCGCCGTTAGCCATGCGGTGGTCACGCCAAGTAGCAAAATCCCGACGGACGTCGTGATTAGCAATATCAGGGTGTTTTTAAGTAGTAACCCCAACTGATAATCAAGCAAAAACTGCCAAATCTCTTGGTCAATCTCACCAAAGCTAGTAAGTACCACCAAAAGCGGCAGCAATACTAGAGTCGAACATAGCACCAGCCAAAACCGAGCCAAACCAATACCCTTATTCATGTCCACCCAAATCGTCAACCTAAATGTAAATAATAATTATTATTGTTTAAATAAATATTCTATATTATACTACGAAACCAATACGTGTGGCGGCGATTTTAACTTGCACCGTCGCATCGTTAAGGTCTGCTTTTTAGTAGGGTGTTCGGTATAATTTTTTAGGACGAATAAAAGGGTAAATTATGAAACGCTTGATGACTTTTGGTATGTTGATGGGCGCGGTAACACCTGCGCTAGCAAGTGATCTGGTGATTTATTCGGCGCGTGCTGATAATTTGTTGAAGCCGATTGTGGCAAAATACCAGCAGCAAACTGGCGTAAAAATCAAGCTGGTCAACGATAAAGCAGGCGTACTGATCGAAAAAATTAAAGCAGAAGGTGCTAATACCCCAGCTGACTTACTTATCACAGTTGATGGCGGTAACTTATGGCAAGCGGCGCAAGAAAACATCTTAAGACCTGTCAATTCAAAAGTACTTGAAACCAATATCCCGCCGCAATTCCAAGACCCACAAAATCGTTGGTTTGGTATGTCAGTGCGCGCCCGTACCATTTTTTACAACCCAACCAAAATCAATCCAAGCCAGCTATCAACTTACGCAGATTTATCTACCCCCAAGTGGAAAGGCAAGCTGTGTTTAAGAACGTCGGACAATGTCTATAACCAATCTTTGGTTGCCACCATGATTCAGCACAACGGCTTACCACAAATGGAGCGTATTTTAAAAGGTTGGGTCAGTAATCTAGCCACCGCACCATTTGCCAATGACACAGCGCTGCTTGAAGCAATTGACGCAGGTCGCTGTGATGTCGGTATCGCTAATACTTACTACTATGGTCGGCTGCTTGATACCAAGCCAAACATTAAGGTCAAACCCTATTTTGCTAACCAAAAATGGCAAGGCACCCATGTCAATGTATCGGGTATTGGCATAGTTAAACACAGCAAAAACGCCGCACAAGCACAAAAATTTATGGAATGGCTCAGTGGCGCAGAGGCACAGAATTTATTTGCTGACTTGAACAGTGAATACCCAGCCAACCCACGCATCGCACCAGATCCAAAAGTCGCCAGATGGGGCAGCTTTAAGCAGGACATTATCAATGTATCCGTGGCTGGTAAAAACCAACGCCATGCGATTATGCTAATGAAAAAAGCGGGTTATAAATAAACACGGTATTCACAGGCGGGTTGTCAATTTGGGCTTGTTGCCACTGGGCAAAGCCCTCGGTGATATTGCCAAATCGCTGTTGCGCAAAGGATTGAATAATATTGTGCGTTGCCGTCAATCCTTCGGCGAATAATTTGTTTTTCTTAGTCATTTTTACATTTTAATTCATCATAGATATTCTGTAGGTGAATTATTATGTAAAAACCTTTATATTCTGTAAAATAATATTAACAATATTATATTTTCTAAAACGGAATGGCATTGTAGATTTGCCAGTAATCGCGCTATAACTATGCTAACCAGAAATAAGCTGACCATTCCTATCTAAAATTCGCTACAATATTGCCTTTGATAGTTAATACACTAAAAATCGGGCAATACCATGACAACCACTCTTTCTCAACTGCCACCCACTGCTGTTTGGCAATGGTTTGATCAAATTTGTGCTATTCCACATCCTACTTTTCATGAACACGCTTTGGGTGACTTTATTGTTCAAGCAGTCCAAACCCGCGGACAACCATACGGGTTAACGGTCAAAAAAGATGAAAAAGGCAATATTTTTATCTATAAACCAGCAAGCGTACAGCTTGATAGCAATATGGCAAACCGTCCTGCGGTGGCTATCCAAGCGCATTTTGACATGGTGGCACAAAAAGGGGAAACCACCAACCATGATTTTATCACTGATCCTATCAAACCTGTCATTAAAGATGATTGGGTCTGGGCAAGCGATACGACGCTTGGGGCAGATAATGGTATTGGGCTTGCTATGGCATTGGCGGTGGCGTTTAGTGATGATATTGTCCATCCACCGCTTGAGTTGATTTTGACTTGTGAAGAAGAAATCGGCATGGGCGGCGTCCAAGCCATTCACCCTGAGTGGCTGACCGCACCTGCGATGATTAACCTTGACTCAGAAGATGAAGGTGAACTGTTTATTGGCTGTGCTGGCGGGCGTGATGCAACATTTCAGTTAACTTCCTCGCTCATTACCGTAACCGAGGATGTCACGCCGATGGTGATTAAGGTGAGCGGTTTACAAGGTGGGCACTCTGGCATTGATATTCATAAAGGCTTAGCCAATGCTAACTTATTACTGGCGCGCGTGCTGGCAAGCCTGTTTGGCTCATCGCCTTTTTATCTACAACACTGGACAGGTGGGGTACTGCGAAATGTGATTACGCGCGAAGCCTCTGCGGCGGTGTTGGGTGATTTTGAGCGTATTAGCCAGTTGCTTCCCACTATCTTGCAAACGCTACAAGCTGAATATAAAATCACGGAACCCAACCTCACCGTCACTGTTGAAAAATTAGTAGCCACGGACGCGCTGTCACCGGCATCTAGCAACCTTTCCGCCCTTAGTATAGCCGACAGTCAGCGTGTGCTTAACTTGCTGCGTAGCCTACCCAATGGCGTGATACGCATGAGCGATAGTTTTGCCGGCGTGGTAGATACATCAATTAGCACGGGCGTGGTTAAGCTTGGCCAAACTCACGACAATAATCAAACCGCCACCCTTGAGATACGTTGTCTGATGCGATCTTTGGGTGAAACCCCAAAAGATGACATCACCCAGCGGCTACAAGCTTTAGCAGATTTGGCAGGGGCAGCGCTAGAGTTAAGCGATGATTATCCAGGCTGGCAACCTGACCCAGATTCTAAGCTATTGGCAGTGGCAAAATCTGTGATGGCGAGCCATTTTGCAGGCGAGCCAAAACTGCAGGTGATTCATGCCGGTCTTGAATGCGGCATATTTAAAGGTAAAGCGCCAAACATGGACATGATTTCTTTTGGTCCAAATATCCGTGCGGCGCACTCACCCAAAGAACGCGTAGAAATCGCCAGCGTGGCAAAAACTTGGCAGGTGTTATTAGACTTATTAAAAGTTTTGTAATTGCTAATGATTGCTCATGCTGCTATCACAGTTGTGAAAAAATGTCGTTGCTAAGGTTTTAAATCTAGGATTTTAAATCTAGGGTTTTGAGCCTATTTTCTCAAACCGCGATACATAAAAAACCCTTGAAAAAACTGATTTTCAAGGGTTTACTGATTTTCAAGGATGTATAGAGATATTGGGTTTTAATGCTTGTTATGCCGATGTTTTGGCACTGCTCAACACGCGTCTGGCTAGTATCACGATAGCCAATACAAATGCCAATAACCCTAGCCATTGGGCAATGTTGTCCCAATTAGCAAGTTTAAGCGCCAGCGGTGCATCTGAGCCGCCCGTCGTGACTGATGCGGCAATAATAAACGCCATAATAACGCCAATCAAGCTTTCACCGACAATTAACCCTGCAGCAAATAACGTACCTTTGCGCTCTGCAAGCTTTAAGTTACGCTCACGTTGCGCCGCCGCACTGTTTTTGGTAATACGGTTTTTAATCCACCATGCCAATACTGAGCCTATAAAAATCGGCATATTAATGGTAGGTGGCAAATAAATGCCCATACCCACTGCCAATACTGGCAAGCTGTATTTACCCGCTGAAGTCTTGCGTAATAAAGTATCAGCGACAATCAGTACAGCACCAATCAGCACACCGATAAGGATAAAGTCCCAGTTTAAATTATGCGCAAAAATCCCTTTGGCAATCGTAGTCATCAAGGTTGCTTGCGGTGCGCCCAAGGCTTGCGAGGCATCCATATCAGGGCGAGGCAATGCCCCAGTAAAACCATAAGCTTTGTACAGTAGTTCTAAAATAGGGGAGATTACCAAGGCACCTACCACGACACCAATCATTAAGGCAATTTGCTGACGCCAAGGTGTGGCTTTTACCAAGTAACCCGTTTTTAAGTCTTGCAAATTGTCATTTGAAATTGTCGCCACACATAATACCGCTGAACCACAGAATAGCGCCAACGCGGTGACAAATTTACCATCACCCGTGGTTAACAATTGTGGATAGGCATTGCCAACAAGCAATAAAATGAGCGAAATCACCACAATCGAGATAATACCAATACCTGAAATTGGGCTAGACGACGATCCAACCAAACCCGCCATATAACCACACGCTGCCGCTACCAAGAAACCAATGATAAAGGTGACCGCAGTACAAACCAACACCAGCAACCATGCCAAACCCGCTGGCAAGCTTGCATCTGCCACAAACTGATAGAAACTAACCGCCAATAACAACGTCATTACCACCGTCCAGCCGATCATAACCTTGGGCGATAAATCCTGCTCCATACGACTGAGGTTTGATGAATTGCCACCTTTGAGCGCCTGCATGGAAATTTTTAATCCCTCAATCATTGGCTTCATAAGCGTGAGTAGCGTCCAAATCGCGGCAACACCAATGGTACCTGCACCAATAAAACGGACATTTTCCTTCCAGATTTTCATGGCAAATGCCGACATTTCCATGTCACTGGGCTGAGGCGTCATGCTCGTCAATATCGGCACCGCTGCACCCCAAGCAATAACGATACCCAGCAAAATAGCAATACCGCCTGCTACTCCAACTAGATAGCCTGCGCCAAGTAGCGCCAAGGAAAACCCCATGGGTAATTGGGTAATCGCCGAGCCTGCTTTAAACCAGTAGCCTGCCGAATCTGCCAATACCCTAAGTCCACCGGTCAAAAACGCTACAATGCCTGATAACGCGCCACCAATCACAATATCCTTGGCGCCTGTTGAGGCATCTGACTGAGCGGGGGTATCATCTGATGTGTCCTGTTCGCCTGCCCGCAAAATTTCAGCAGCGGCAACGCCTTCAGGGTAGGGCAAATCACTGTTAACGACCATCGCATAGCGAAGCGGAATAGTAAAAATCACCCCTAAGATACCGCCAGCGATACATAAAATAGTGGTTTGCCAAAACGGAAACCCTGTCCAATAACCAAGCATTAATAACGCTGGCAACACAAAGATAATGGACGATAAAGTACCTGCCGCCGAAGCTTGGGTTTGTACAATATTATTTTCAAGAATATTGCTATCTTTGGCAAATTTTAAAACCGCCATTGATATCACCGCCGCCGGAATGGACGAGGCAAACGTTAACCCGACCTTAAGTCCAAGATATACATTGGACGCGGTAAAGATGACAGTGATTAATGCCCCAAGAATAATGCCCCTTAGCGTCAATTCTTTGTGATTGGCATACATATCACCGATAGGCTGAACTTGCATGGGCAAATCTCCATGTAAAAGCAAAAGTTGATGGTGAGTAAAAAAAATATTATGGATTATACTGCGTTTTATGGCTAAAACAATAACTTTTATCGAGCACCCTCACCCTCGAAACATCGTAACACTACGGTTCTGAATAGGACGATCATTTAATAGCTAAGAGAATGAAGCCGCCTATGTCAGTAAAAAAGATAGCACTGACAAAGTAAAAATCGTCTGCAGCTTTAAAATTCATTTGAATTGTGATAAAGACAGCTTTGTTAAACGGTTAAAATCACGGTGGTTAATTTAACAACAGTCTGCAGATTTTATCCCTGATTTAGCCAGCATTTAAGCGGTAAAGGAAAAAAATTATGATTGCGTTACTCACTCGTTCAGTTGCCCAAGATTTTTTAGTGGACGAAATGCTAAAAATGCTATTCATCCAACCCAGTTTTATTTTATGATACGGCTTCTCATCCAGTTGATAATAAGTTAAATGGCATGATGCGTTGCCAATGGAAGTTCAATGATTTTAAACCCCAGTAATACCCCGTTTTCAATTTGGTTGGCAGAAGGGCAGTCAAGCCAGCGTGAGATGCTACTTGCCATGCAAGCCATGAAATGCCGATATAACTTACCGATGACCATCGTGGCATCCCATCGACAACCACGACCAGAAATCTTAAACTGTGCCGATATAGCGTGCCAAGAGCCATCCGAGCCAAGTGAGCGGGTTGAATTTGTACTTGAACAGGCCAAAAAGCATAATAGCAAAGTGATATTGACAGGGCGCAATAGCCAAGATTACGAAGCCAGACGTCAAGACTTCAAAGCAGCCGGTATTCGGTTGTTGACAGGCGCAACTGACACAGCCACGCTTGAATTAATGGATGATAAAGCCGCTTTTACAGCTTTTTGCCAGCAACATGACATCCCTGTGGCCAGTGGCTGGCAGTTCGATAATACAGATGAGTTAATGGCACTGCTCGCGTTGCATGGTGGGCAGCCGTTATGTGTAAAACCCGTTAAAGGCATATTTGCGCAAGGGTTTTGGCGACTCGATACGGCAGCGGTCGATGAATGGGATAGTTTTGAGCATTTATACTTTACTGATGCTAAAAAAATTCATCTTGCACAATTTTTACACGCCTATAACCATAGCCAAATGGTAACTGACAAACCCATTGCCATGCTGCTGATGCCCTATCTAGCAGGCAAAGAATATTCGATTGATGTGGTATGTGAGACGGGGGAAGTGTTAGCCGCAGTGACGCGCTATAAAGACGGCAGTGAACAGCATGTGGGCTATGACGAGGCAGTGATGGCACTTGTCAAGCGCCTAGTGGCAGCCCTAAAAGCCGATGGTATTGTGAGCATCCAAACCAAGGCTGATGAAAATGGGATGCACAAGGTACTGGAAATCAATAGCCGTGCGTCAGGTGGGATTGGTTACACCGATCACGCCTTTGACAACGGCACGATGAATTTAACCCAATTAGCTTTTGCCTATTGGTCAGGCTGTATTGCCAAACCGCATCTGCCAGCGGTACGTGATACCATCACCCCTTGCATCGTGCGTCCGCTCATGACCAGCGTCAAAATCGGCTAACGGATAAAAATAACAGGACAACAGACGCCATGACCGAGCAAAAAATCATTTCGTTATCGCGTGGCGAGCTTACTTTACGCTATCAAACCACTGCGGATTATCAGCTTGATGATTTGTTGGGGTTTGCTGAGCGTATCAATCCCAAGCGCGCGTTTTTGTTTGTATCCAAAGTATTGGGGCGACATATTCCGGTATCCCCCGATAAGATGCGACAAGCCTTCACCCAGTTGGCGACTCTCATACCCGATGATTTGCCTGAGCCGATTGTGGTGATTGGTATGGCGGAGACTGCAGTCGGACTGTCGGCAGGGGTGCATCAAGTGCTGCAGGCGCGTTATCCACAAGCTATTTTGCTCAACTCGACGCGGCATGCACAGGCAGCAGAGCTGCTTGCCACGTTTAGCGAAGATCATAGTCATGCCAGTGTGCATTTGATTTACCAAAGTGATGACAGCGCGCTACAATCGAACGTTGAAAACGCCAAAACCTTGATTATGGTCGATGACGAAGCTTCCACAGGTAATACCTGCCAAAATGTGGTTAACGCCCTGCGTCAAGCAGGAATGAGTAAGCTTGAGCAAGTGCATTTGGCGACGCTAGTTGATTGGTCACTGGGCAAAACAGATAGTAATATCTTTAATGACATCGCCTTTTTTCGCCATCATCTGCTCGCAGGAGATTGGACGTGGACAGATAGGATAAATGCGCCCGCGGTTACCATGCCAAATGTGTCAACCACAGAGGCAGGCAGTCAGCCACTGCTGCCTACCGGCAATTGGGGTAGGCAACCGACACGCGATAGTACATCGGGATTGGATTTTTTGCTGCAAGGTTTGCAGCATATGCTGAGACAAAGACAATTGACCTTAGCGTCATTTGCTCATCAAAAAATCTTGGTGCTAGGCAGTAATGAGTTTGTTTGGTTGCCGTTGCTGCTTGCCGAAAGTCTGGCGCAGCATCAAGCGGATGTCAAGTTTTCCGCCTTGACGCGGTCACCCATCGCCATCCATGCTGATAGCGCCGTAACTAGCGTTATCAAGTTCTTTGATCATTATGGCTTGGGCATGACCAATTTTGTTTATAACGTGACGCCTGATGCGTGGGATTGGGTGCTGTTGTGCGTGGAAACCCCCCAAGATAGCGTGGATGAGTTTTGGCAGCGCTTTGATAATGTCATGGTAATTTCACCAAGACCCAAAATCTGACATTCTAAACCCGACAACCGGAGTCCGATACCTGAAGTCCGAAAGCTAATTAAGCACAAGAACGATAAAAGTTAAGTTTGATAAAAGTGAGTGTGAATGACCGATTTTTTTAAACCCGAAGCCCGTTTTTTTGAATCAAAAGTCGCGCTAGTCAAGCCTTATGCTTTGATGGATTTGGATGATACCTTGTTTCAAACCCAACGAAAAATTGCAGCTTGGCAATTGCCAATGGATGGGTTAGTGGCGGCGACCGTCGATAAGCAGAATGCACCATTGAGCTTTTTGACCCCAAAGCAGCGCCATTTTTTTAATTGGTTATACCAATCAACTGAGCTCATCCCCGTCACCGCAAGAGATACCACTGAGATTATGCGCGTCAAACTGCCGTTTGATAGTTGGCAAGTTTTGACCCATGGTGCGGTGATTGTAGCGCCATCGGGGCAGCTTTGTGCGCGTTGGCAGCGGCTAATGGCAGGGCAATTGGTGGCGCTACAACCCAAACTTATCCAGCTTATGGCGCGATTGGCAGGGTTTGAAGCACTGCGCATTACCCCACATTATGAACACTTTATAGTAGACAATAACGCGACGGATTTGATGGTATATGTCGCCATCAAACATCGGCATAAAGACCACGATGCTTTGCTGCAGTTTGCGACACAGCTGCCGAGTGTGCTAAATGAGGCGGCTGATTTGGGCGATGAGTTTTATATCCATGTCAATGCCAATAACTTGGCAATCTTGCCGCACGTTGTCAACAAGCATCACGCGATGCGTTTTTTGCTAGATTATCATTTGGATAAAAACCGCCCTTGTTTTGGTTTTGGTGATAGCTTGGCGGATTTGCCGTTTTTACAATTATTGGACTGGTATGGCACGCCCAATCGCGGGCAACTGCATGATGCTATCAATCAAGGGTGTTTATAATCATGACAATTCAGGCGAATTTTTCGGGTAGTTATTTACCCACTGAGGTTACCTTGCTGCTCGATATCGTCAGTGCTGATAGCGTCAATGATATCAGCCCAACGCAAAAAGAAGCGTTAATTCAATCAGGTCAGAGCCATTATTCAGATATGCTGACGCTTGAAAAACCGCCCAGTGCCATGCATGAAGCCTTGTACAATCAAGCATTGGCGGCAGGCAAACAGCGCATGGCAAATGATGTCACAAGCCTTGCCTTTAGCTTACATCAGCTATTTCATGCTCGCGTGAGTGCCTCGCAGCCGCTGATATTGGTCAGTCTCGTGCGGGCAGGATTGCCGATTGGGGTCTTGCTACAAAAAGCGTTTAGTGATGCATCTGCCAGCTATGCGTTAGCCAGTCAGCATTACGGGGTGAGTATCATCCGTGACCGCGGGCTTGACCCTGTTGCCTTGCAATATATTTTGCAGCAGCATCCCCATAGCCCGATTGTGTTTGTCGATGGTTGGACGGGTAAAGGGGCTATCTATGGTGAGTTGCAACGAAGTTTAGCCCAAATCACTGATAAGCGGCAACAAGCGCAACTGTTTCACCAAGGTGAGGGGGTGATTCCACTGGTGACGTTGGCAGATCCTGCCGGGGTGGCTTGGCTATCGGCGAGTAATGATGATTGGCTGATGCCGGCAAGTTTGCTCAATAGCACTGTCTCTGGGCTGATATCGCGTACCCTGTATCGTGAGCCCAGTGATGGACTGCACCAAGCAGTGTATTATGACAAGTTACAGCCTTGGGATCGCAGTGGCGAGTTTATCCAAACCATTGATGCGCTGCGTAAGCAAACGCCCTTACCAACACCACTAACGGGCAAGTTGTTGCCGACTTTTGCCACCCAGTCTGTGATAGATGACTTGGCGGCGCGCTTTGCCATCAGCAATCGCAACCGTATCAAACCCACCATTGCCGAGGCGACCCGCGCGATATTACGGCGCGACCCTGAGTGTGTATTGGTGAATGAGATGGCAGACGGACAAGATACAGCATTACTGCGTCATCTTTGTGAGGAAAAAAATATTCAATTAATTGAAGATGCCAGCATTGCACCTTACCAAGCTGTCACCATTATTAAGAACAGAAGCCAAAATTAAGAACAGAAGCCAATGATAACCGCGTCTTTGCGCTCATCGACCCTGTTAACCGCCCATTTATCCTAATCGCTCTTTTACGCACATTGTACTTTTATGACACTATTACACCCTGTAAATCATTTTTTACCTGCGTCTGTTGCCTCAACTATCAATCCCTACCAGTTGGGCGCAACCTTATATATGCCAGCCACGCGCCAAGATATTTGGCAAATTATTAGCCAGCAAAAATTGGCTGAGATTGACAGTATCGTGATTTGTTTGGAAGATGCGGTAAGTGAAAGTGAAATTCCTGCCGCGCTCGCAAACTTAAAGCAGCTGCTTGCGACATGGGCTCAGCACGCCGAGAGGCATGGTTTTGGCGATGAATCGCGTCAAATTTCACCGCGAGCCTCACGCCCGATGGTGTTTATCCGACCGCGCAACGCCTTGATGCTCACTGAGCTTGCCAGTTGGCAGACGATTGCTTTGGTGAATGGCTTTGTGTTACCAAAAATCGATATGCAAAGCCTTGCCGATTGGCGATTGGCTTGTCAGGCATTGCCATCGACACAGCTATTGATGCCGACCCTTGAGACTCGGCTCATCTTTAACCCGATACACAACCAAGAACTGGCGCTAGCTTTTAGCGAAGGGTTTAGCCAGTCGATTTTGGCACTGCGTATTGGCGGCAATGATTTATTTGCCTCGCTGCGCTTGCGTCGTCCGTCTGATGTGACGATCTATCAAACCCCAGTCGGCATACTTATCTATCAGTTAATTGCGTGTTTTGTGCCGCAGGGTTTTTATTTGACCGCGCCAGTGTTTGAGTATTTGGATAAACCTGCCTTGTTTGCTGAAGAATTGCGTCAAGATGTCGCCTTGGGACTGGTGGGAAAGACCATCATTCACCCTGAGCAAATTGCCGCAGTCAAACAAGCTTTTTATGTCAACGATATAGAGCGCAGTCAAGCCACCGCGATTCTTGCCGCCGATGCCAAGGCGGTGTTCAAGCAAGACAACAGTATGCTTGAGCCAGCCACGCATCGCGCGTGGGCGACCAGTGTGATGCTGCGTGCCAATGTCTAAAAGCTAAGGTTTAACAGCCAAGGTCTAAAAGCCACTGTCTAACAGTTTGTCACATCAAAGTCAGATAACAAATCACTGACCGATAATTGAACAAAATTGCGGTATGATGACGGGTTAGCAGATAACAATAATTTATGATAACAATTTAACTGATAACCAGCATCATGGAAACCTATGCAAGCAAATACTCTCCCCAGTCAGTCAGTGACGGTTATTTTTCAAGGTAGTATCAACGTTCATCAGCTAGGGCAGGGCGGCGATGACGGCAGTGATTTTTTGGCTAACGTCGCTAAAACCCGAGCAGCCTTGCCCCATGCGACCATTGTATTATCGACTTGGGATACGCTTGCGTTGCCGCCCGAGTTTGACACCGCCGACAAATTGGGTATCGATCAGCTGATTTTAAACCCAGATCCTGGGGGTCTGCCCAATATCAAATTTGGCTACGACGCCCCTAACAACGTCAATCGACAAATCATCTCCACGCAAGCGGGTTTAAGCCAAGTCAGCACCGAATATGCGCTCAAACTGCGCACCGATAGCTACTTGCTCAATGACAATCTACTACAATTTTATCGCTATTATACCCAGCAAGTAACGTTACATTCCCAGCGCCATTTATCCTCAAAAAGTAAAGGAACCGACTATTCGCCGATTGTAGTGCCGTCGTTTTTTACCATTGACCCCAGCATGTTTGAGCATATGGCGTTTCATATCAGCGATTGGGCGCAGTTTGGCAAGACCGATCGACTGCAGGCGTTTTGGTCGGCGCCCCTGATGAGTCGTGACAATGCCACTTATTTTGAGTCGCATGCACAAGATGTCGATGCCAAATTTGCGGACAATACCTTTCGCACGCGCTTGGCTGTCGAGCAGCATATTGCCAGTCATTATGCCAATCAAATCGGGTACGCCGCCACGCCAAGCTATTACAATGAACTCAACGAGCAGATTCTAGACGCGCACAAGGCATTTTTGGCGAGTGACGTGATTGTACTTGATATGACAGACTACGGACTACGGTTACCCAAATACGCGTGGACATTGACCGATGCTTTTATGGCGATGAACTGCATCAGCCATGATGACTGGTATCAGCTGTTTTATCAATATTGGTATCCCAACCAAGTTGACGAAACCCGCTTGGCTCATGCGGATGAACGAGCGGTGATGAAAAGTATTGCCGCGGCAGAGTTTTATCAAAATAGCCCAGTCGATCAACAGCAGATTTTCTCGCGTCTTTATCCCTAAATCCGCTAAATAAAAAAGCTTACCCAACAGATGGTAAGCTTTTTTTCAACAGTTAAACAATTAAACGACAATTTTTAAACATCAACCTTTAAACATCAATCTTTAAACCGTGGGCTTTAAGCGCTTGGTATTCATCCGGCGTACCACAAAAATCAATGTCGTCCTCCGTGATTTTGACATAGCCAACCCGGCCGCCTTGCGCGATTAATAAATTATACATAGGGGCGATATAATATTCGTTGTTAACCGTCAACTGTTGGGCAACCGCTTGTTGAAACAACGATAGATACTGCTGCTTGGATTTAAAATAATATAAGCCATCACTGCAAAGATTGGAGATACGCTGTTTTTCGGTAGTTTTAATCACCCTATCATCGTCATCGATGGCGATAAATGACCAATGATCACCTTCGCCTTCAAATACTTCTAAATAGCCATCAACGGACTCTACCCAGTCAGGTTTTTGAAAACCATAGCGAAAGGTATCGATGTTAAAAATATAAATCGGCTCATCGTCATCAATGCTAGGATTACCGAGTCCCTGTTCAAGTCCCAGTCCAAGCGCTACTGTTTCAGCTTGTCCCGCTGTCTCGCCATCAAGGGTATGAATCATAAAATTGCGCACACCCAAGCGCGTTAATCGCTCAGCAACAAATCGCGGGGTATCATACACATCGCGCACGATAAGCAAAAATAAATCGGTACTAAAATAGCGCTCAAACGACTTGATTGCCAAATCAAATACAATGGTATCGGCAATCGACAATTGATACTTAGGCACCTCAAAGCCCGCCTTAAAAAAACGACTGCTTAGCCCTGCCATTGGAATTACGAACATGTCACCGCCTCCATCACATACATTTTGTATAAACGATACGCATTGAGCAGCATGGCGCGCTGGCGATCGGGTCTATCTGCGTGTAAGGGTAGCATGGATAAAAACAATAACACCACGGCTGGCATGATAGATTCTGTGGTCATGTCATTGACCCAGGTGCCGGCAAAAAATTCTTGCTGGATTTGCTCCAAACGCTTATCAATATCAAATCGTATATTGCTACCACTAGCGCTATCGATAATTTCATAACGCCCTGCAATGATAAAATCATACATACCAATCACAGAATGGGTGAGCTTGGCTAAATCATAGCTTGCGTTACCAAAAATACTAAAATTGCCGTTAGAATCCGTACCACGTGGGTCAAAAACTTTTACCCGGCGACCGCGCATGTCATACATGATGTTGCTAAAACATAAATCGCCATGCATGACACTCACGGTGTTTGGCAGTGCCAAGGCTTTTTCGATACAGTCCTGCGCAATCTCTAGCGTACTGCCAAGCATCGTTTCATCATATATCACAGGTTGGTTCAAATCGACATCAGCATCGTCGGCATACGCGTACAAGCGCTTTAAGGTTTTTTTATGGTACAAATCTTCGGCATACGATTTGGCAAACCCAGTTTCGATATGGCGATGGACGTCGGACTGATTGGCCATACTAAAAAATTCTTTTAATAGCTGAAAAATATGTTGCCAAAACTCAGTGGTATTTAACCCATGCACATACAACTCATTGAGCGGTAATAATGGCAAGAACTCTAAGCTATAACTAAATTGCCCGTCCACTTGCTGATAATCAATCAACTGCGGGGTAAAACGTCTGAGTGGTGCAGGGATATGGGTGTACCAATAAATTTCCGCTTCAATTTTGTTATTGTCATCACTGCTTTTGGTGACAATGCCTTCACGAATCTGCAGTGAATTAAAGGCGCGTTCGGTGGTCATATTGGCACGGGCATGAATATAATGCACAAAATTACTGCAGTCATAATACGACTCAATGTTGACCGATTTCATTGGCATCGTCTGTTGGTACAAATAAATCGCCCGCACAAAATTTTTCTTACTAATCGCCAGCGCTTTAATCAACTCCAATCGTGAGGAAAAGGCAAAATAGCCAATCCAATCGGTGGGGTTTTCTTTCATTTTTTTGGTTTGTTGCCAATCGTATTGGCGCGTTTTATCCGACACGCCAATACAATCTGAGCAATCAACTAAGTGTGGTAAAAATACATCCCCTTGGATGATACGAATATGCTGGTATGATTTATCAATGGCTAGATTAAGCACATATAAAATCGTCTCAGACAATGCCAAATTTTCAGCGATTGTCACCACTTCAATGGGTAGAGACTTAATCACTGCTTTTTCATTGAGGGTCAAGGTATAAGCTTCGGGTAGTGACAAGAGAATTTTTTCATGGGGGAATTGTTGGCGTACCACATCGACTTGGAGTTGTAACAGTTTTTTATTGCCAATGGGCAGCATACAAGGCGGAATGCGCCCAATTTCTGCCTCAAATTCGGCATTGACATAGGAAGAGGCGTTAATGAGTATCATAGCGTTAAATTACCTTAAATGTCGTTATTGTTTTTATTTTTTATTAAGGTGTTAAATCAAGTAACTGGCAAATCTCTGCATAGCTTAGCTTGACCAATTCGTCGGGTCGAATAGCTTTATCATCCACATAAAACCCTTCAAAGCCGCACCAAGGTTTACCCACGTATAATTCATCATACGGGATATCATGTCGTCTCAGCCAATCGATGATAATTGGCAACGTGTTTTTATTAATAGCGCCAATATTGCCTTGATAGGTGCGCATATTGCGACTGGTATTGATGACAATAGTAAACCCTTGTCGATGGTATTCTTTAAGTTTTTCGACAACTTCGGTGATAGGTTGGGCATTGGCATAGTCGCCGTTTTGTGTGGTGCATAGGGTGTCATCTAGGTCAAAGATTAGCCGCTTCATTGTTATTATGTTCCTAAGATTGCAGTGATAGACTTAAACTAAAAATTTTTGTATTTTTAATAAAATCAAGTATTTGATTGTTATTTTAACTTCAATACCTTAAAACGAATCCCTACCAAATAATATTACTTATTCATTACTTATTGTAATTTTAGGTAAGAATACAAGAAAAAATCGATTATAGTGTTTAATTACAATGCTTAATATTGGCTAGACCGCTTTTAACCAATTAATCAATCGATGTTGACAATTTCTGAGGGTAAGTCATAGCTCTAAAAATGCGGGAAAAAGCGGGTGAGAGCCTGACAAATCTAAATAAAATAGGCTGTGATTTGATGAAAGATTGGCTTTTATTAACAATGAGTTAACAGGCTAAAAGATTAAAAGGCGAAAAAACAGTAAGCAAAAACCCACAGCAAGGCGCGAAAAATTTATTTGATAGCGACGTAACTATGGACTTTGTACATACGACCCAGCGCGTTTTTCCAGCCACGGGCATAGGGCATAAAGGCTTGGCAATGATCTAAATGATAGCCATAGCCTGCATTGCCATACGCCATCAAAAAACTGCCATCCAAAAAGCCTGATTGTCCTATGACAAAGCCGTTACCTTGATTAAATCGCGCTTCAGCACCGTTACCGAGCAAGGTGGCATTGATTACGGTATAGCCGTGACCCTGATTGTGGTTGGCATTGGCGTGGGTGATATCGATACTGGCGTGATGACGGGCAAAATAGCCACCGATCACGTTTTCATTGCCAAGACTGCGATTGGCCAAAATACGCCCGCCATTGTCAGCAAAATAGCCATAGCCATAATTGCGAAAGGCATTGGTACGTCGGTTGATGCTATTGCAGCTTAGCATGCCATTGTGCAGCGCCAAAAAGCCATGTTTGTTTTCGCTGGCACTGGTATCATGGCACCACATAGAGCCATTGGTGAGCGCATAAAACCCTGCGATATGGTTGTGCGCAGACACGCTGTTATCGGCATTGATAAAGCCGCTAGATTCCGCGCAAAATCCAAAACCCAACTCTTCATCCAAATGCGCACAGTGATACGCCTCGCATTGCTGGGCATCTATCGAGCCCCCATACGCGAAAAATCCAACATCGCCCGCAAACTGCACAATCACCCCAGGCTCACAGCGGATGCTTGAGCCAAAGCGGGCAGCAACCCCATAATAAAACTTATTGATACGGACCTTTGACCCCACGAGCACTTGGCTATTGTAATTACACATGATACCGGCACCATAGCCTTCATCTTGCCACTGTCCATAGCCCAAAAACGCCTTAGTCCCATTGATAGTCATGCCATCGATTTTAAAAATACCATTGCCCCGCTGCATCAAAAAGCCACAGCGGTTATGGGCATCATCAAAATGTAATTGCACCTTATCAGGATTGTCCAAATTGCCAATAATCTCTACCCGATCACTAAAAAAATCAATTTCAACTTGGCTTAAATAATACTCGCCATCGGCAATTTTGATTTGGATAAAGCCTTTATCACCCAAGTTATTTAATTGGCTTTTACAATAAGCCAAAGCCGCGTGAATAGTCGGTAATGTTTGCGGCACGTCAATACGTTGCCAACGGTTGGATACTTTTTTAATCATAATAACAGCAAGCTAACAAGTGATATGGCACTCAAGGTGAGTAGATCGACCATACATCGCCAAAAAACCTAGCGATAGTCAAAGCCATTGCAATTATCTAGGAAATAGCCGCTGTAATATGTTGGGTTTTCTTAGTGAATATGAAGTTTTTTATGACGTTTTAGGTTTTGCCAATTTTTCACTCAACGAATTCGCGACCCAGGCAGGACCAATCAACAAAAATTGTAAGTCTTCAAAAAATGACGGTTTTTTGCCTTCAATTTTGTGACCGACAAATTGCCCAATCCACGCTATCACAAATACGCCAAACCAAAACTTAAACCCAACTGGCAAGATAGCAATCGCTGCCAAGCAAAACAGCACAAACATGCCCATGGCAATAAATAATTGCGTAGACAAGCGTAGATAAAACAGCATTACCAAAGCAATCAATACCAACGTAAACGCCGCCTGCCATGACATTCCCATGCCTAAGATACTGGCAAAAATCGTGGGTACGCACAGCCAATGAATTTTTTTATTGATAGGATGTTGGTGGCTCACAGCGTAGTCAGCCAGCCAGCTTTGTAGGGATTTTTTTGAATGAAGCAGGGTCACGGTTGCCATAATCTTCTTCCTTAAAGATAATAAACACAATAAAAAAAATTGCTGATAAAAAATGGGTGTGAATCCCATCAGTTACCCCTGAATCGTATCACACCCTAGTCGTTTGTCAAATCAGCGAATTTACACTGATAGGTTTTGATATCAATAACTTTTGATATTAATGGCTACTAGGCCATGCCTTTGGCTTTTTGCTCACTGCGATACCACTCATACAGCCCCACAAACGCATTGATTTGGTACACCATGGTTTGAATGGCAAAAATATAATTTTGCGACATCAAGTTGACAATCAGCCAGACAAAATTCACCGCAATCCATAACCACCAGTTGAATGAATAGCGTAAAATCATCGTGGCTTGCGCTGTGATGGATAGCACAAATGCCAACACATTAATCCAAAAAAAATCAATCACGCCCAAAAATTTACTGCCATCATTGGCGACTACGCCATAACCCATCGACGTTAGCCAATTATTGACAGTTGGAAATAATGCCAAGCCAATCGCGATAAAGGCAATGGTTACCAACCACACAATTTTATTGGCTGATTTGGGAATCATATTGCCATCGCCATCGGTATTTTTTGACCAATAAAAAATGCCATATAAATGGGTAAAAAAGTTAAACAGCGGCGCGAGCATCAAACCCACCGCACCTGCGGTTCCCTGTACAATGGTTTCGCCCGCCGTTGCCAACATACCAAAGCCATTACCTGCTATATTGCGGCGAAAACTCAGCGACACCACACACAATAGCCCGATAAAAGACACCCCCAAATAAAACCAGTCTAACGCTCGATGTTCTGTGGTCAACCAAAAACCGGTACCCAGTGCAATTATCCCAAAAAAGAACCATGCCACCGTCCATTCTTGTGCCCATTCACCGGTAATTTTATCCAAAATTGCAATTCGCATTTCGCCTCCAACAGTCATTACAACCATAACAACATTTTTAACTAAGTTTTAAAAAATAAAACTAAAAATTTTTAGCATATTTACCAAGTATGCTTACCAAGCATGACTAGAAAATTATTTTATGCCTCGATATCTTGATAGTGGTGAAAAACATGTGCATCAATGAGCGCAATCGCATCCAAGAATCGTTGATGATAGTCTGGACTATCAATAAACAGCGGCGCAATATGATGGCGGGCAAAGATTTGTTTTAAACGATTTTCAAAACGCTCACGCTGGGACTCGCTGCCTAGGGATCGCATCCCATCTGCGACCCAAGGGGTGTTATTGGCAAGCATCAGGGTATAATCTAAGCGAAACTCATCGATACAGGCGGTCAAAAACGGGTGGGTACGCCCTTCATATTCTTCACAGAATGCTTGCGTGGTCACAAAATCTGTATCCACCAAAGTGATTGGGGCAGGGGCAAAGCGTTTAGCGGCGCGTATCGCTTGTTCATGGTCAGTTGCCATGAGCGGATAGTCATCGTATTGCATACCAAGCTCAGTACCCCCCAAATCGGTTTGTACAAACAGCCGTCCCATTTCTAAGCCATAGCTTGCACCATAATAGTTGGCTAATTTATGCAGTAGTGTGGTTTTACCTGAGCTTTCACCACCCACCAATGCCACAGTTTTGGTGTAGTCACCTCGCGCTTGCGGGTGAATGGCTGACCAATACAGCGCGGGGTTATTGTGAATCTTGCGGCTATCAAAACCGCGCTGGCGTGGCGTGGTCACCACGGGTAAATGTAAACCATAATCGACAAACGGATGGGTTTCATCCATAAACACAACCGGGGTTACTACCTCTGCCTTATCGCTAGATGCGCTCAACTTGGGATAACGTTGTTGCAAATCCGCTAATACCGCATTGACCTCATCAACGCTCAAATCTTGATAATTGTCTTCATACGAGGGGGTTACCAAATCAGGTAAAATCTCTATATGCACAAATGGCAAATCAGCAAATGCCATGGTCATCCAGCGCGCTTTGTCTTTCAAATCAATGGAAAAATTTGGATTTGGCGCAGGGTGAGCGGTAATAAAAATATATAACTCTTTGACTTGCCCAGACGCATGCAAAATCGTTCTTACATGCCCCAAATGCAGCGGCTCAAAATGTCCAATAATGATACCCACATCTTGCATCATGCTTTCCTCAACACTTTATCATGGTTTTTTAACTATTCTTTATCGACTTGATTTTTTGATTACTTGGATACATATCCCTAATAAGGATATAAAGTAACGCTATGATAATCGATTAGCCCCGATGAAGTTACAATCGTTTGTAACGCTAGTATCACAATTTGTAAGAATCGGTGCACACGCTACCACACACGCTATATAGCCGCAAAACTGTGCTCGTAATAATCGTTCATGATAATAATGCTGTAGAAAAAGTTACCAAAAGAAACATCATTCTACGTTTTGTCACCCAACTACACCCTGCATTTGCTTATAATAAATCATAACCAAAATGTAGCATCTTCAACCAATAATTTTAGCTGATGGCATTAAGTTTTAAAGGCATTAAATTTTAAAGATGTTAGGTTTTAACTAAGTCGTAAGTGGTTTTCTTTATTTTTAACAGGTAAAAAATTGAATGGCAAATAAACTGGTAAAACTTCATCGCTCTCAGAATCATCGTATGATTGCAGGTGTGATGGGGGGTATTGCAGAGTATTTAGGCTGGAATGTAACATTGGTGCGTTTGTTGTTTGTGATTATCTCAACCGCGAGTGTGGCAGTGCCAGGTATTTTGATATACATCGTGTTATGGATTGTCATGCCAAATGCTACCCAAAGCTCCTATCGTGCGGTTTGATGGGTGTATAGGCGTATTTGTAGCCCAGCTAAACAATTAAAAAAAGAAATATTATGAATAATAACAACTAGCTATAACAATAACTATAAACTTCTCCACTTTTCCTCCTGCCCAGATAATACATTATCTGGGTATTTTTTTAACCTAAAAAAAGCCTTAAGGAAATGCTTAAGGCTTTTGTTCATATTAAAAATCTTGAAAAAATTGACTAAGGCACAAAACGTACAGGCTCGGCAATCACTTGCTGGGCGCGTTCTGCGACTTTATCAAAACGGTGGATACTGTTACCTTGGTTGTCTACAGCGACCGTCACCGGCATATCTTCTACTTCAAACTCATAAATCGCTTCCATACCTAGCTCTGGGAAGGCAAGCACTTTAGCGCCTTTGATAGCTTTTGATACCAGATAAGCGGCACCGCCCACGGCAATGAGGTAAATTGCGCCATGTTTGGCAATGACTTCACAGGTCGCAGGGCTACGCTCGGATTTACCAATCATCCCAATCAAGCCTTGATCCAAGATTGTGTCGGTGAATTTATCCATACGCGTTGAGGTGGTGGGACCCGCCGGACCGACCACTTCATCGCCCACGGCATCGACAGGACCGACATAATAAATAAAGCGATTTTGTAAATCAACGGGCAGCGCTTCGCCTTTGGCAAGCATATCGACCATGCGTTTATGGGCGGCATCACGACCCGTTAAGATTTTACCACTAAGTAGTAAGGTATCACCGATGTTAAACTGACCTAAGGTTTCTTTGGTTAAGTCGTTAACATTGACTTTAATCACATCATCGGAGCCAAATGACACTTCTGGCCAATCTGATAGTGAAGGTACCGGCAAGGCCGCTTCACCTTGACCGTCTAGGGTAAAGTGAATATGACGAGTCGCCGCACAGTTTGGAATCATGGCAACCGCTTTACTTGCGGCATGGGTAGGAAAATCTAGTACTTTCACATCGAGTACCGTAGTCAAGCCGCCAAGACCTTGAGCGCCAACGCCAAGCTCGTTCACTTTGTCGTACATATTAAGACGTAAGCGCTCAACGCTATCAAGCTCGGCACCGCTTTGGGCTTTGGCTTGTAAATCATGGATATCAATGTGTTTCATGAGTGAGCGTTTGGCAAGCATCATGGCTTTTTCTGGCGTGCCGCCGACACCGATACCTAAAATACCAGGTGGGCACCAACCTGCCCCCATTTGGGGAACGGTTTTTAACACCCATTCTTCAATCGAGTCTGAGGGGTTTAGCATCGCAAATTTTGCTTTGTTTTCTGAACCGCCACCTTTTGCGGCACAAATCACATCAACTTTGTCACCCGGTACCACGCTCATGTGCACCACCGCTGGTGTGTTGTCTTTGGTGTTTTGACGTTTGCCAATTGGGTCTACTAGGATAGATGCCCTTAGTGGGTTGTCGGGATTGTTGTAAGCACGGCGTACCCCTTCATTAACCATGTCTTCAACGCTCATCGCTGAGCCTTGCAAGTCCCATTGCACGTTCATACCGATATCAAGGAACACCACCGCACTACCGGTATCTTGGCAAATCGGACGATGACCCATCGCTGACATACGACTATTGGTGAGGATTTGCCCCATGGCGTTTTTGGCAGATTGGTTGGTTTCTTTTTGCCATGCTCCATATACAGCATCAACGAAGTCTTTTGGGTGATAATAACTGATGTATTGAAAGGCGTTGGCGATAGAATTGATAAAGTCGTCTTTCTTGATGACGGTCATTGGCTAGTCCTTTTCACTGGCTAAATAGTGGCGCTATTATAGCATTGTCATTTGCTAGATTGGCAAACAAGATTGGCAAAAGGGCGCAGGAATAAGCGTTTTAAACGGTTAACTCCTAAAATTTTTATCCCATTAAAAAATTATTAACCGTTAATGGATAATACTTGGCAATGCATGGTTGAGTAATTGCATAAAACTGATATGTAGCCAGCCATACATCGCCATAAATCCTACTATCAACACTACATAACTTGCGGTGATGATTTTACCCTTTAACACAACTAAAGAAGGCGGGATGAATGGGGCAGTGCTACCAGAGATTGGTCCATCGCCAAGATGATTGGGTGTGCTACTAGCTTGATGGGCGAATAGCTGTTGCTGGCGGATAACGCGATACTGCATGACATATGCCATACCCAGCAAGCCACCGATAATTGCACCGCCCACATGACTGGCATTATCGATACCGCCCACCAAAAAACCATAGCCTAAATTAATCACCATAACTATCAATAAAGAGCGAAAATTTAACGCAAAATTATTGAACGATGTTTTGGTTAGCGCTGTCACCAATAGCGCCATCCCAATGCCCATGATACCGCCTGACGCACCGGCACTAATGATCGGCGGCTCACCTGCCATCACGCTATGCAAGCCCAAAAAGTTATTGAGCAAATTGCCGCCAACACCTGACAATAAAAACAACGCTAAAAAATTGACAGTGCCAAACATCCGCTCAGCCACTTGTCCAAAATAATATAAAGCAAACATATTAAACAGCAAATGCATAAAACCAATATGCAAAAACAAGCTGGTCACCAATCGCCACGGCGCTTCACCCAGTGAAAAGGGTAAAAAATTGGCACCCCAAGCAATCAACGATTGGTTGGTCGGATTTGTCGGATTGACGCCAAAAAATAGCTGTAAGGCAAACACCCCAACACAAATTACCACCAACGCCAACGTGATAGGGTAGTATTGTAAAGCTTGTTGGATTGGGGATTCAAATGCCATAGCGCGCCTTATGTAAACCAATTTAAGTGTAAGACAATTTAAGCCAAAAGTTCAAAAGAAAAAAGCCTGTATAAAATCATTATCATCAATTCACAAACCGCAATTATAGTATGAAATGGTAACAATGTTTTGCAAACTCATCTGCTCAATGCAGAAAATGATAAGCTAAGCAGGCGGCATTTCCCCCAAATTTTTAGCATCGTAGATAAAAATTATAGATATAACTCATAGATACAAAAGGCTTTATGATAAAACGCCAATCCAAACCGATTGTCATCCTCATTCATGGTTTACACATGCATGCCTGGGCGATGCGACCGCTTGCCAAAAAACTCACCAAACTTGGCTACGAGTGTCACAGGTTCGGGTATTTTAGCGTCGCGCATAATCTTGCCAACCATAGCCGCCGTTTGCACCGCTGGCTGACCAAACATGAAAAAGCGGATGTGCCAATTTATTTGGTCGGTCATAGTCTGGGTGGGCTGGTTATTCGAGACTTTTTGCAGCGCTATCCACAGTGGCAGATTACGCGCTGTGTGACACTTGGGACGCCCCATAATGGCAGCATCAGTGCCAATAATATCGTCAAAATCCTGCCCAAATTCGTCGGTCGCTCGTATCTGCAGGGGCTAGATGGCAATGCGCCTGCACTCAAAGATGAAGTACAGCTAGGTAGTATTGCGGGGGTGCGTTCGGTGGGGCTTGGCAAAGTGGTATTGCCTCGTAACCGTCAACTTGCCAAGCTTGAGCCGCATCTCCAGCCCAATGACGGCACGGTATTTGTGCATGAAACCCAGCTTGCCGCTGCCAAAGACCATATCACCGTCAATGCGTCCCATACGGGACTCCTGATAAATGATGAAGTAGCGATACAAATCCATCACTTTTTGCAACAAGGGCATTTTTTGCATACAAAAAATTGTTGAGACAAACTAGGGTTAAAAACCCGTCAATTCAAAGTTTTTTTAAGAATTACGTTGGGGCAAAATGCTATAATCATCCAAAGTTTTTTAGGCGCTCTATTGAGCGATGATGTATTTAGCCATCATCCATTGAGCGATGGTCAGGCAAAGCTGTTGAAGAAGGTTAAGCTGTGTTGAAAGCAAGTGATGTGATGGATTGTATGATGGGTCATAAGGTGCGTACCAATGTCAATGCGCAATCATCAGCCATCAGCGCTTTGTTAATTGCCTTGGTGAGTATATCGGGTGCGTTAACTGCCTGTAGTCCGTCATCGACGCCGCCATCCACAACGTCACAATCGGCTTCGACCACCGCTTCGAGCGCTAATAGCAATAATGCCAGTAATACCAATGCGACGCCAAATGCAAGTCTTGCGAGTACAACTGCAGCAGTGCCCAATCAACTCACGATTTACACCTCCATTGACAAAGCGGCGCTTGAGCCGTTATTAACTAGCTATGCTAGGCAAATCAATGTGCCGATTCATATCGTGCAAGATGAGCCAATGTCAATTTTGGCACGGTTGAAAGCAGAAGGTGCCAATAGCCCTGCGGATGTGATTTTGACTGAGGATGCGGGTATTTTTAGTACCGCAGTCGAAGAGGGGCTGTTACAACCCTTTAATGCCGAAAAAGCAGTGGCGCATGTGCCGGAGCGTTATCGTGATCCTGATGGCAATTGGATTGCGTTATCTAGCTACGCGCGTACCGCAGTGTATGATAGTCGTGTACTCCATAGCAATGATATCTCAAGCTATGCCGACTTGGCCAAAGTCAAATGGTCACAAAAACTATGCCTAAGCCAAGGCAAATACATCCCTAATCAATCACTGGTGGTCAATCTCATCAACAATCTGGGCGATAAACGCACCCAAGAAGTGATGCAAGGCTGGCTTGCCAATCTAAGCGTCCCCGTGCTGCTTGATGACAGTGAAGTGCTAAAGGCCATAGAAAGCGGTAAATGCCAAATCGGTCTAGTCAACAGCAACCACTACGGACGCTATTTGCAAGCGCACCCAGATACCCCGATTAAAATCAAATGGATCAATAAGGGCTACGGCGGCGTCAGTACCAACATCACAGGGGTTGCCATTGCGCATGCTGCCAAGCATACCGAGTTGGCGCTGGGGCTGATTGAATGGTTGGCTGCCAAAGATCAGCAATCACTGTATGCCAGTTTAAGCAATACCTTTCCGATTGACCCCAATGCCGAAGCCTCAGTATTACTCAAGTCTTGGGGGGATATCGAAGTCAGCCCGATACCTGTCAGATTTTATGGCGAAAGACAAGCGCTGGCAGTCGATTCCATGCAGCAAGCGGGTTATTACTAATTAGCTTTACTCACCAAAAAATGCAAATAACGCCCTAGCCATTTATATGGGTCTTGCCCGCTATAGGCGACTTCCATATCAATCACCGCTTGTGGATTGGTATGTCCACCACGCTTGAGCGGTGAGTAATCATGAAACACCCGTAACCCTGAGGTATGCAAGATTTGGTAGTGATGGTCACCAATCCAAGCAATCACCTCATCTTTTGCCACTGGGTGATTGGGCGTCAAACTGCCATTATCGGCTTTAAAATCTTTGTTATTTAGTAGGTTAAAATTGCCCATCACCAAGTTACGATACACAAAGCTGGCAGGGTTATAAAAACACAGCGATAGCACCCCTTTTTCAGCCACATCATCCACGAGCCACCGATCAAAAAAATCCATAATCAGTTTGGGCTCAACCAACCACTCAAGTAAGGCATGGCATAGAATTAAATCGTATTTGCCCGTTAATTTATCATCCAATTGCTGATAAGGGCAGGTATGCCAGGTGATATTTTGTGCCGCCTCGCCTGCATTTTGTTTGGCAATTTCAAGCATATTGGCAGAGATGTCATTGATGGTGACGTCATGCCCGTCTTTGGCAAGTTCGATACTGATTTGCGCCAAACCTGCACCAACATCCAACACGCGAAGGGGTCGGTTGTGTGTCTGTTGCCATGACTTTACCCAGCCAAAAATATCATGGCGCAGCACAGCAAGGCGAATTTCACCTTTTAAGCCGCCGTATATTTTTTTCTCAAAATGCGCGCTGATGTCATCAAAATTGCGGTCTTGGTTCATCATACAAGATTTTTCAGTCCGCGTTGTTTTTCGCGTTGATAATCACGCTCTTTTAAAGTGGCGCGTTTATCGTGCAGTTTTTTACCCTTCGCAAGGGCAATTTCGCATTTGACGCGTCCATGACTCCAGTACACTTTAAGCGCCACACAGGTATGACCTTTTTGGTTAACCATGCCAAAGAGCTTATCAATCTCGCGGCGGTGCAGCAGTAGTTTACGGGTGCGAAGGGGGTCAGCGACAATGTGAGTCGATGCCGATAACAGCGGCTGAATATGCGCGCCAAACAAAAAGGCTTCACCATCTCTAAAAATCACATAGCTTTCGGTGATACGCATTTTACCGGCACGGATGGATTTGACTTCCCAGCCGAGTAGCTCAAGCCCCGCTTCAAAGCTTTCTTCAATAAAATACTCGTGACGCGCTTTTTTGTTGCTAGCAATCAGGCTAGGCATTTTTGGTTTTTTAGTCATTTAGGTTTCCTTGCTGCAACATCGCGGACATACCCAATGCTGCACAGCGTGTTTTAATCATTTTGTTGCCATAATCTTATTACAAGAGTCGTGCTACATAAATCAGTATGATAAGCCGTTTAATATGGCGATAAATCCCAATAAATCAATTCTTGGGTTTTGATTACTAAATTTAAGTTTTTGATTATTGGGCTTTGGATTACTAAGTTTTAATTGCTACGCTTTACCCTAAGTTTTCATTCAGCTTTGGGTAAAAGGCTGCAAAGCTGTCATGATAACACGCTAAACACAAATTGATAGTGAGATTTGATTGTTAATTGGGGTCAAATTTTGCTAGGATTAGCAACAAACTAGCAATCTTTGTTTTAGCCGTATTGTTAGCGCCAAATAGCGCATTATTTATCATAAAGAGACAGCCATGTCAGCAGCCAGCCAGCCACTTGCCACGCCTTATACTAAAATTATCTATCCGGGTACATTTGACCCGATTACCAAAGGGCACCTTGATTTGATTAAGCGCGCTTGCCGCCTGTTTGATGAGGTGATTGTCGCGGTGGCGATTGGGCATCATAAAAAACCGCTATTTACTTTAGAGGAACGGATTGGATTGGTAGAAAAAGCCTGTCATGATAAAGGCTTGAGCAATATATCCGTGATTGGCTTTGATGGGTTGTTGGTGGATTTGGCTAGGAATCAACAAGCCACAGGTGTGCTGCGTGGATTGCGGGCGATGTCAGATTTTGAGTATGAATTTCAGCTCGCCAATCTCAATCGTGAACTAGACCCAAACTTTGAAGCGGTGTTTTTGACCCCATCGCAGCAATATTCTTTTATCTCCTCAACGCTGGTGCGCGAAATTGGCAAATTAGAGGGTGATGTGAGTAAATTTGTACCGCCGTGTGTCGAAGAAGCATTTGAACGAAAAAAACAACAGGGTTGGTAAGTCGTGGTAAAATAAAGGTTTCTTGGTAAACGTCTTAAAAGCTATGGCATTAATAATCACTGATGAATGTATCAACTGCGATGTCTGCGAGCCACTTTGCCCCAACGATGCGATTTATGTGGGCGAGTTGATTTATGAAATTGACCCTGCGCTGTGTACCGAGTGTGTCGGTCATTTTGATGAGCCGCAGTGTTCGCTGTTTTGTCCGGTACCTGATTGTATCCCCAAAGATCCCAACTATTTGGAGACGCCAGCGCAGTTGATGCTCAAATTTGAGCGCATCACCCAAACTAAAACCAGTCAATAAATTTTCATAACCGCTATTTTTAACAACGTCGATTTTTAACAAAACTATTGTAGATAAGGAATGTCTATGCCCGCCAATAAAGCAGAACTGAGTGCTTTTCTAAAGCAATCTTTCCCCCAAGCCAACTGCCACATCGAATCAGTGGGTAACGGGCAAGCCATTGTATCCCATCCTATCGGTGATGATGAATTACGACCGGGTGGCACGGTATCAGGGCCTGTGATGATGAAAGTGGCCGATGTGGCGCTATATGTGGCTATTTTGGGCGAAATCGGTATCGTGCCATTGGCAGTGACCACCAATCTTAACGTGTCTTTTCTGCGAAAACCCTCTGCACAAGCCAACCTTATCGCCAAATGCCAGCTTATCAAAGTCGGGCGCACGCTTGCGGTAGGCGATGTATTGATTTACTCAGAAGGTGATGACAGACCTGTGGCGCATGCAGTCGGTACGTATGCGTTGCCTGCTGACCGTGACTAAATAGATAAAGCCTGTTATAATGCTTGCCTTGGCAGACCAGACGAACGCTGCTTGCCCCTGTTTACAGTGGGTAAGGGGAGGAAAGTCCGGGCTACACAGGGCAGAGTGCCAGCTAACGGCTGGGGGGCGTAAGCCTACGACAAGTGCAGCAGAGAGTAGACCGCCTTAGCAATAAGGTAAGGGTGAAAGGGTGGGGTAAGAGCCCACCGCATGACTGGTAACAGTTCATGGCAAGGTAAACTCCACTCGTAGCAAGACCAAATAGGTGTCCGTATGGCGTTGCCCGCGTTGGACACGGGTAGGTTGCTTGAGCGTATTGGTAACGATACGCCTAGATGAATGTTCGTCCTAGACAGAACCCGGCTTATCGGTTTGCCATGCTTATTTTAATCAACCTATTGTTATCAATAGGTTTTTTATTTTTATGGTCGACACTCGTGCCTTTTTAACTTCCTGATTATCATAAAGCGTGAAACTAGCTTAACTTGCCGATTTGGTAGATTTGAAATTAGCCACTAACCTTGAAATGGCAGGGTGAAATTTCGAATACGCATAAAGCGTTTACTAAACAGTGATTTGATAGGTTGTTGCGGCGTGATGTAAGTGATTCTTTGCTCTGACATGATATCAATCAGCTTAACGACTTCTTGCATGCCCCAACTATATACATCAAATGATTCTATAAAAGCATGGTGTTTAAAGGCATAGGAATGCTTGGATAAATCAAAACAACCCATAAACCAGTTGTTAAATATGGTATTTGAAATATAGCCTTGACCAATGATTTTGATATGGGTGTGGCGATCATCTTGTTTTAACGCATGAAGTAAGTTTGCACACGCTAACTCATCGCCTTCATAATACTGAAAAAATTTACCCGCATCGTACAGCAAAAAACCAGTGATACCAGAGCTGGTATTGTTTTTGATAGATTGGTTCAGAATTTGGGTAAACGTATGTTGATTTAACGCCGCAGTCAGCGTTATCTCACTACAATAAGCCATAAAGTATTTTTGTGACATCCCAACAGTCCTTGGTAAGTGGTACGTGAATATGAATTCCAAATAATTGCTACTATCCGCTAGAGCCGCTTGCAACATTATATAAATTTGCAAATTAAAATAGTCATGATAGTCAAAATTAGAAAAAATACCAATTACATTTGTGTTGTAATTCTAAAATCTATCCTATATTTGACCCATATCATGAGCGAAAAAAAACCGCTTGAATCAGCGGTTTATTAACCCAAAAGCAACTCAGAAATAATCCAAAAGTAACGCAAAAGTTACTTCAAGGATGGCGGCTGATGAGGGTGCCAACGCCTTTATCAGTAAAGACCTCTAGCAATGTCGCATGCGGGACACGACCATCGACAATCACCGCACTTTTTACCCCGTTTTTTACCGCTTCTAGCGCATAGCTGATTTTTGGAATCATGCCGCCAGAGATAGTACCATCGGCAATCATCTCATCCACCTTGCTAGGGGTAAGCCCAGTGGCAACATTGCCTTCTTTATCAAGCACCCCTTTGATGTTGGTGAGTAAAATCAGTTTTTCCGCGAGCATGAACTCAGCGACTTTCCCCGCCACTACATCAGCATTGATATTGTAAGTATTGCCTTCATCATCCACGCCAAGCGGTGCGATGACAGGAATAAAGTTAGAGGCAATCATCAAATCAATCACATCACGATTGATGCTGACCACATCACCCACAAATCCCAAATCAATTTGCTGTGGGTTGCCTTGCTCATCCGTTTTGGTCATGGGTAATTTTTTAGCGCGAATGAGACTGGCATCTTTACCGGTTAAGCCAATAGCACGACCACCGTGTTTGTTGATGAGATTGACGATAGATTTGTTGACACTACCACCAAGTACCATTTCCACCACATCCATGGTGGCTTTGTCGGTCACTCGCATGCCATCAATGCGGTCAGAGCTGCGCCCCAATTCTTTAAGCAAGTTATCGACTTGTGGACCGCCGCCATGGACCACCACAGGATGAATGCCTACGGTCTTTAACATGACGATATCTCTGGCAAAAGAACTCTCTAATATCGGATCGGTCATGGCATTGCCGCCGTATTTGACCACCATCACTTTATCTTCAAAACGCTGGATGTAGGGTAGTGCTTCGGTCAATACGTCAGCGGTATGCATGGCCTGCTCAAGATCTAATGCCATTTCAAATCCTTATATAATGTTGCTAGAGACGTTTTTTAAAATGCGATTTTAACAGCGGTGTTTATACAGGCTCAATTTGTGCGACTTGCTCGGCAAGGTTGTCATCAATCGTTCGACATAAGTCAACAAAAATAGATTGAATATGCCGCAGCTCGGCAACGTCATTGGCAGAAAAACGCACGGTCAAAAAACTGCCCGTATTTGACTTGCGTAAAATACCAAATCCATCCGCAAAATCCAAGCGTAACCCATCAATCGTATTGACGTTTTTGACCGCAAATGAGGATTTTAACCGTTTAAACGGCTTTTTACCCAGTGCCGTGATACGAGCAATCACGGTTTGACCATAATGGTTATCGGCGATAGGTAAGTACATATCTGCCGTACTAATACAAATGGGCAAACTCGCTAGGATATCAGTGAGGCTGATAGGCTGATGGCTCAGCCAATTGAGTAAGCGGGCAGCCGCATACATGGCGTCGTCATGTAGCACAAAATAGCCATCGTTAAAAATAAAATGCCCTGATAATTCACCTGCAAAAATCGCGTTGTCTGATTTGTTTTGTAACGACTTTCGCATTAAGCTACTGCCAGTTTTGGTCATCATCGGGGTGGCACCATGCGAAGCGATGAGACTGGGCACATGATGTGAGCATTTGACATCAAAAATGACTTTTCTAGCAGTTGATGTATGCGCACTGGGCAATTCTTCAATGGCAATGCGAGAGAGAAGATAAAGCAAATTGTCAGGGCTAATCATCTGACCCTGTGCATCAATTACCATCACCCGATCGCCATCGCCATCAAATGCCAAGCCGATATCTGAGCCTGTAGCTTTGACTGTATGAGCTAACTGCGTCAAGCGATTGGACTGCGTTGGGTCTGGGTTACCTTGGGGGAAATTGCCATCGGGAGAGGCGTTTAGCATGATGCAACAATAGCCAAGCTGGCTAAATAAAGTTTGGGCAAAGTCACTGGTTGCACCATGCATACAGTCGATGACAATTTGCTGAGGTGCATGAAAATAGGTAGTTTGAGTGAGTTTAGCTTGATTGATGTGAGCAAAAGCCTGCTCGATAGCTTGGATATAAGTTGCAAAAAAATCTTTGGGCGTTGAATAGTGGGTTTGCCTGATGGCAGCAATAAGCCTGTCATCAGGCACGATGGCTTTGTAGCCAATTAAAGCCTTATAAAGCTGCTGCACATCATCACCGCTTGGCGACTCATGATTGATGAGCCATTTAATGCCATTGATATGTTTTTGCGAATGACTGGCGGTGACCATCAGCCCATTACCGGAAAATTGCTGAGCCATAAATGCCATCATCGGTGTGGTTGTCAGTCCCAACCACTGCACCACTAGACCGGCTTGCTGGCAAGCATACGCCATATATTTGGCAATTTCTTGGCTTTGTTGGCGAGCATCGTAACCGATGACAACCGTAGGTTTGTTTGCCGCTAAAGTTGCCGTTGTTGCTGTCGTTTGGTGAGCATAGACAAAAAGCTCAGCAAATGCCCTTGCCAATGACCAGACAAAATCATCGGTAAATAAGGTAACATCACCACGAATATCGTAAGCTTTAAAAAGAGATTTTTGCGGAAAAAAAGGATGAATAAACAGAGTATTCATAAAAAAAACATCTAATTGATTTTACACTACCAAAATCATAGCATTGAAATTTGGCAAAATAATTAAATACTCTGTTATAAATTGTTAAAAATAACTGAAAAAATGCTAATAATCAATGGGTTCCCGTTGAGCCAAAACCGCCTTCACCGCGTACACTGATATCAGAAAACTCCGCTACAATCTCAAAGGTCGGACGCGCAATCGGCACGACCAAATACTGCGCCATTTTTTCACCAGGTTGTAAGACATAATCGGTTTGACTACGGTTCCAGATAGAGACCATTAATTCGCCTTGGTAATCAGCATCAATCACGCCTGTTAAATTACCGAGGACGATACCATGCTTATGCCCCAGCCCAGAGCGCGGCATGATAAAACCCACATAATCAGGGTCTTGAATATAGATAGCGAGTCCTGTACCAATCAATTGGCTTTCACCAGCTTTTATAGTGATAGGCTCATCAATACAAGCACGTAAATCTATACCCGCCGAGCCGTCTGTTGCCCGATGAGGTAGGGGAAATTTATCATCATTACCAATTTTGGGGTTTAAAATCTTGACTTGTACTTGCTTCATGCTTACCAACTTATCATATAGGTTTAAAAAAATGTAAAAAAACCACTATATTATAAACCTAAATGGCGCGATACTGAGCGAATACCAAAGTAAGTTTTCTTAACCAAAAAGAAGAAACCAAAAAAAGAGCAGCCATAAGCTACTCTTTTGTATTGATATCAAGTGTTCATCTATGAATTCAATTAGAATTTATAGTGAGCACCGACAGTGACTAAATCTGAATCCACTGAAACATTATTTGTTACGTCAACTGAAGGCAGACGCGTATATTCAGCTTCTACAGACGCATTTGGTGAAAGGTTGTAACCTAAACCGACACCACCTGCAAGACCTGACTCGTCATATTTATCATCACCAAAATCAACTTGGGTTTGCGCAAAACCTAATTTACCTTTGGCATAAACATTCGATGTTGGGAATTGGTATTTATAAGTACCATATAAACCTGCAGTATTCGTGCTAATTTCACCTACTTTCGTACCGCTAACTTTTAGATCTTCTTCTGAAGAATCTACATATTCAACTTCTGCACCAAAATTAGGGGTAAAATTATAACCTGCATACACACCATAAGCCGTTTGGTTGTCAGTATCAAGACGGTCAACATCAGTATTAAATTGACCCGCTTTGACACCTACATAAGGTTGACCGGTGTAGCCAACAGTATTGGTTTGATAAAGAGCAGCGTTTGCACCTGCAGTGACAACTGTACCTGCAATTAAAGCTAAAAGGGTTTTATTTAAAGTTTTCATCGTCTTCTCCTTCAGAAGTTTTTTGAAAAGTATCACAACAAGCAATGTAAAATTTTAGTTAAGTTCATTTGAATATTAGCTATGTAACTAGTTGCTACTCAGCGTTATTAGTTGACCCTGATTAATCAACCAGTTATTGCCCTGCTTGTTTTGTTAAAGCCATCATAGCAAAATAAATTTAGATTACTGTCGGTGTTTAACAGGTCGGACGTTAAATTATGAAATGAAATTTGCCAGAAAGGTAAATAAGCTACTTATTTGAAATTTTTTGTTACATCTCCTGTCAAGCACCCTATTTCTAAGAAATATTTAGTTACATTTACGTGAATATTTGGGTCAAATCTTTGTCATACGGGCTGTTTTTGCAATAAAAAAAGGGCTTAAAGTTACCTTTTTCGCCCTTTTTTCTACGCAGCAGTTTATTATCAAGTAATTATTTGGCGGCTTTGCTTTTGAGTAACGCCTGAATATTGGCCAAATAATCCTCTGCAGTCTTCTTGGGTTGGTGGGCTGCCGCTGATTTTTTCATGCCAGGGGCATCGATATGTTCTGCCGGCAGTTCGTCGATAAATCGGCTAGGGGTGGTGGTTTTCATTTGACCCCCTGCACGGCGCTGGGCAGCCAGCGTCATGGTCAGCTCTTTACGGGCACGGGTAATCCCCACGTACATCAAGCGTCGCTCTTCTTCGATGGATTCAGCAATAATGGAGTTTTTATGCGGTAATAGTTCTTCTTCAAGTCCCATAATATAGACATAATCAAACTCAAGCCCTTTAGCGGCGTGTAGCGTCATCAGATTGACTTTATTGGTATTTTCCTCTTCCTGCTGCTGTTCTAGCATATCAAGTAACACAAGCTTACGAATAACTGCATCAATGGTGCGATCATTGTCATCATCGGCACGGTTAATCAGGTTTTGGATACTGGCGTAAAGCGTCTCGATATTATCAATACGAACTTTTTCTTGCTGCGGGGTTTTTGCTTCGCTTCGTACCAAATCGATATAGCCAGTTTCATCAATCATTTGTTTGACCAACGGCACAGGGTCGGGATGCTGGTATAGCTCTTGGGTGTAACGCTCAATAAAATCAGCAAATTCTTTAAGCTCGCCACTGGCTTTTTTGGGTAACACATGAGTCAGTCCACTATGACCACTTGCCATCAAGAGCGAGACTTGGTGTTCTTGGGCAAATAGTCCGAGCTTTTCAAGGCTGGCAGGTCCAAGCCCACGTTTTGGGGTATTGATAATCCGTAAAAAGGCACTGTCGTCTTCAGGATTTAGAATCAAGCGCAAATAGCTCATAATGTCTTTGATTTCACTACGGGCAAAGAACGACGTGCCGCCTGATAACTTATAAGGAATTTGCAGCTGACGTAGCTGAGCTTCCAACATACGCGCTTGAAAATTACTACGATACAGTACCGCATAATCTTGCCATTCATTGGCGTTGCGAAGTTTGTGGGTGATGATTTCTTTGGCAACGCGCTCTGCTTCATCATCATCGTTACGACAATTGATGATGCGAATCAGCTCGCCATGCCCTTTATCTGACCATAATTTTTTTTCAAATAAATGCTCATTATTGGTGATCACTGAGTTGGCAGCGTGCAAAATACGCGACGTAGAGCGATAGTTTTGCTCAAGTTTAACCACTTTTAATTTGGGAAAATCCTCTTGCAGCAGTGCCATATTTTCAGGTTTTGCCCCACGCCATGCATAGATGGATTGGTCATCATCACCCACCACCGTAAAACGCGGCTGCACGCCCACTAGCAGTTTAATCAATTCATATTGCGCGGTATTGGTGTCTTGGTATTCATCTACCAATAGATAGCGTATGCGATTTTGCCATTTGTCACGTATTTGGGTATTTTCTTGCAGTAGCCGTGTCGGCATTACAATTAAGTCATCAAAATCCACCGCATTATAGGCACGTAGGTTACGCTCGTAGAGTTGATACAGCGTTGCAAATAGCATATCTTCAGGGTCGGTCAGCGTATCCGCTGCTTTTTCAGGCGGGACTAGGTCATTTTTCCAATCTGAAATCATTTTGATAGCTTTACCGACCAATTCACGGCTCTCGGCACCGCTCATGTTGTCACGTACCATCAAATCCATCAACAGCCGCTTGCTATCTTCGGCATCCATGATGGAAAAATTGCCTTTAAGCGGCGTATGCAATAACTCGTAACGTAAAAACTGCAAGCCAAACTGGTGAAAAGTCGAGACAGTTAAGCCTTTGGTTTTATCACTTGGCAATAATTTTTGCACACGGGCTTTCATCTCGCGAGCCGCTTTGTTGGTAAAGGTGACCGCGGTGATACGCTCGGCTGGCATTTGACATTCTTCAATCAGATAAGCGATTTTACGAGTAATCACGGATGTCTTACCCGAACCTGCACCTGCCAGTACCAGCAAGGGTCCAGAGACATATTGCATGGCTTCTTGTTGGCGAGGGTTTAATTGGCTCATAGTCGCTTCCACCGTTAATAAAAGTTGCTCAGTAAAAAATGGACAATCGACTATTATAGTCTAAAGCGCAAAAGATAAGGAAATAGTTAGCGGTAAAATTTTAAGAAATAATCCGTGCAAAAATCCATAAGCCGGTGGTCGTCAATGACTGCCATAAAAAAAAGATGCCACAGCGCATCTTCTATGAATTGAACTAATAACAATATACTAATTATGGGTAGACAATACCACCTGTTGGCTTGGCTGATTTAAGGTACTAACAACCGCATCAGTCGGACTTATCGATGGCTGAGTATCCTTTGTCAAATCGCTTGACAGTTTAAAGCTGAGTGCCAAAAATGACATCATAGCCACTGCCATCATGGCGTTTTTGATTGGGCTATTAGCAATCGAACTATTAGAAATTGGTGCATTACTCATCATCTTATCCTCGATTAATCAGCTAGCAGATACCACTCTCGTCTTTTATTTGTTTATAATACTCCCCGAAAACTAGACCAAAAAATTGCAGCAAATAAGATAGAATAGCCCTTAAGAAAAGAGGTCTATC
>NZ_JBIQEC010000067.1:0-1167 GCF_045370505.1 Moraxella sp. 179-F 1C4 NHS
AGAGGATTAAATTATGGCAAAGGCCAAGTTTGAACGTACTAAACCACACGTTAACGTAGGCACCATTGGACACGTTGACCATGGTAAAACAACCCTAACAGCTGCGATTGCAACTGTAGCAGCAAAACACAACGGTGGTGAAGCCAAAGACTACGCGTCAATTGACTCAGCCCCTGAAGAAAAAGCCCGTGGTATCACCATCAACACCTCACACATTGAATATGACACCCAAGCACGTCACTACGCACACGTAGACTGTCCTGGCCACGCTGACTATGTTAAAAACATGATCACCGGTGCTGCACAGATGGACGGCGCTATCCTAGTTGTATCAGCCACTGACGGCCCAATGCCACAAACACGTGAACACATCCTACTATCACGCCAAGTAGGTGTACCATACATCATGGTATTCATGAACAAATGTGACATGGTTGATGACGAAGAACTACTAGAACTTGTCGAAATGGAAGTACGTGAACTACTATCAAGCTACGACTTCCCTGGCGATGACACCCCAATTATCAAAGGTTCTGCCCTAGAAGCCCTAAACGGCGGCGAAGGCAAATACGGTGAACCAGCGGTACTAGAACTACTTGACACCCTAGACAGCTACATCCCAGAACCAGAACGTGCGATTGACAAACCATTCTTGATGCCAATCGAAGACGTATTCTCAATCTCTGGCCGTGGTACAGTTGTAACCGGTCGTGTAGAATCAGGTGTCATCAAAGTTGGTGAAGAAATTGAAATCGTTGGTATCAAACCAACCGCAAAAACCACCTGTACTGGCGTTGAAATGTTCCGTAAACTGCTAGACGAAGGTCGTGCAGGCGAGAACTGTGGTGTACTACTACGTGGTACCAAACGTGAAGACGTACAACGTGGTCAAGTATTGGCTAAACCAGGTTCAATCAAACCACACACCAAATTTGACGCAGAAGTATACGTACTATCAAAAGAAGAAGGTGGTCGTCACACCCCATTCCTAAATGGTTACCGTCCACAATTCTACTTCCGTACCACTGACGTAACTGGCGCAATCCAATTACCAGAAGGTACAGAGATGGTAATGCCTGGCGATAACGTTGAAATGAACGTAGAGCTAATCCACCCAATCGCAATGGACCAAGGCTTACGCTTTGCAATCCGTGAAGGTGGCCGTAC
>NZ_JBIQEC010000068.1:0-1039 GCF_045370505.1 Moraxella sp. 179-F 1C4 NHS
TAACCCCAGTTCGACATAAGCTATACCCTAAGGCTTTGAATTAGCAAGCAATCTTAGCGACGAAAGGTTCAATCAGCACATTTTTAAGTGTCGGCTTCTTGGGTTGATGGCAATAAGCAATCAGCCCTGACACCAAATTACTCATAAACCCAACATGGCTACGATGCCTTGAATGCTCGATATGGCAAATATTCTTTAACTCATCAAACACCGTCTCAATCAAGAAACGGCGTTTAAGCAATCGCTTATCTAACCAAGCAATGTCTTTAGCTTTCATATTCTTTTTGACGTTGGTAACCAGTTCAACATCCAAGTTTTCGTCTAGCCAAGCGGTTAGGGATTTATCAATGTAGCCTTTATCGCCAAACAGTTTACCAAAGACTTGGTTTTCACACAGTTGTTTGACAGGCTTTCTGTCATCAACATTGCCCGCTGTCACGGTAAGATTCACGAGTTCACCTCGGTGGTTGATGATGGCGTGTAATTTAAAGCCAAAGAACCAGCCCATACTGCTTTTGCCCTGTCCTGCTGTATCGGCAAAGACTTTGTTGCGTTTGATACGGTGGTTATCACAAACCGCTAGGCTGGTTGAGTCGATGTAGCTAATCCCTGTGCAGTTGCCTTGCATTAAGAATTGTAGGTAGTCACACATGGGATATACGGCTTTTTCCATCAGTTCTACCATTCTGTTGTAACTTGGTAGTCTTGGAAAGGCATTTTTTAGCCATTGACAGACATAGCCATAGTAAAAGGCTTTAAATTCTCGATAGCGTATTTGATGAAATAGTACCAAGATGGTGATGATTTCTGCTAAACTTATTTTGCATGGTTTGTTGCGTGGCTTTTTACTGCTGTTGTTCCTTATTTTTAGCATTTTCTGCTGTTGCTCGGCTGTGTAGGCTTTGCAAAAGTCGTCGATGTGGCAGTAAAGTTCTACAAGATTGTCCATGTAAGAAGTCCTGGTTAAAGGTGTTTGTGGTGAACTTACTTTAGCATGTTGGGCTTCTTTTTTTTATCCTTTCTTATGTCGAATTCAGGT
>NZ_JBIQEC010000069.1:0-1015 GCF_045370505.1 Moraxella sp. 179-F 1C4 NHS
ATAACTCGAACCCCACCCGACTTGCCTTTACCACTGGTTGCCCAACGAATTTTACGTAAACCTTTGCCATGTTGAATCACATCACCTTTTAATGGATTTTGTGAAAGGTAAGTAAAGAAAGCCAATCGATCATCCAAATCTAACAAGTGAGCAATCTCAACTTTAAAGCTTTCCGTTTCGACAACCGTATACATAGCAAATCTTTAATATATGATACATTGCATTATAATACAAAATGTACTAGCTAACAATCGCTTTTAGAATCCTGAAAATAGAAACTTTCAAAAATACTGTAATTATTCGATTTTGCTTATCAAGTCCACTCCAGCTTTCTTCAACTCCCCTTTCGCTGTTACATAGTGATATAGCGTACTGCTGGGAATATCGCCTAGTTCCTTACAAATCGCTGGAATGCTTTTGGTTTGGTCAGCCATCAAATGCTGAGCGTATCGTAATTTCTCTGCCGTCATGATTCTAGGTCTGCCGCCTTTACGCCCCCGAGCCCGAGCAGCCGCAATTCCTTCTTTCACCCGCTGGCGGATAATATTGCGCTCCATCTCTGCAAAAGCGGCTTGAATCTGTAAAAACGCCCGTCCTGCAGGTGTGGTTGTATCCATCGGTGAGTTAATCGCTTTAAAGCCAATGTCTTTTTCAGCCAATTCATCAATCAATTTAATCAGGTCACTAGCTAACCGCCCTAACCTATCCAAATCCAAAACGACTAACACATCCCCTCTTCGCAAATAGTTGAGACAATCATCCAAGCCTTTACGTTGGGAATTACTGCCCGATGCTTTGTCTTCAAAAATTCGCTCACAGCCGATTTCTGTTAACGCATCAACCTGACGGTCAAGGAGTTGTTTCCCTTCGGAAGTTGATACTCGAGCATAACCGATTAAACTCATGATGAAATTCTCACGATAAAAGATAATTACCCCATCTTATCATATTTAGATTTATTTGGCTTTATCGTGAAATAAATGGAATAAAAAAGCGCTGAATTGGCGCTAATTTA
>NZ_JBIQEC010000070.1:0-983 GCF_045370505.1 Moraxella sp. 179-F 1C4 NHS
TATAGTTAAAACCGAATTATACCAAGCAACTTTCAACACAATCCTTAAGCGTATCAAACTTGCTTAGCGTTAAACGAACCTTTTGCTTGATGACTGCCCACAACTGCTCAATCGGATTAAGTTCAGGTGAGTAAGGCGGTAAGTACGTCAGTTCAATATTATAAAGTTCCGCAATTTGCTTTAAATCGCCACCATGATGAAATCTGGCATTATCCAACACCAATACACGTTTTGGATAATTTCCCTTATCATCTTTTGGCAAATCTCGTCCCAACGTGTGTAGCCAGTTTTCAACTATCACACGGTTACAACCACCTTCAAAGGTAACAGGAGCGATGAGTTTAAAGTCATTTAATCGCATGGCTCCCATTAAGTTTAAGCGTTTACCCTTATTGGCATCGATTTTGGCATAACAAGGCTTGCCAATAGGCGACCAACTGCGGGTGTAATATTGCCTTTGATAAAATCCTGTTTCATCCATAAATAGGATGTTGTCAGCGGTAAGGCTCAAGGTTAATAGCAGTAAACCCAGCATCAGTTTAAACCCAATTTGCTTTATGGGGTCGGCTTGCTTAAACAGCGTGGTCTTTTTTTAAAGCTCCATTTGATTCGACGTAGTGTTTCCAAAAAGGCGTTATAGGAAATACTGACATCGGGATGGTCCTTTAAGTATTGTTCTCTAAGTTGTTTTGCGGTGTCAAATTCTTGTGATTTAACATAGTCCTCAAAGGCGGTTAAGTCGGTGATAATATGTTTTACACCCACAGCGGCAAAGGGTTTCGGCTTGGTATTCCCTTGTTCTTGATAGAGCTTTATCCAGTCATCAAGGGTGTTGCGGTTGATTTCAAATAGCCTGGCTGTTTGGCTTTTGTTGCCTGTCTTTTGCCAGTGGTTGACGGCTCTGTCTCGTAAGTCTTGGTTGTATATTTTGGGCATGGTGGTATTGGTTTAAAATGCTTATTATATTACAGTTTTAACTATAC
>NZ_JBIQEC010000071.1:0-928 GCF_045370505.1 Moraxella sp. 179-F 1C4 NHS
TAAGGTACTCCCCAATGTCTAGACCAAATAATCATAAAATTAAGATAGAATTGGGTTGATAAAGCACAGTATTATCCGAACTATTGTTCAAATAAACCTGTGCAGGGGTATGGTACTCAAGCGACTGATGCAACCTCTCATAATTGTAAAACTCGAAGTAGTCTTTCAAACCGGCTCTAGCTTGACTGACTGTATCAAACTGCCGTAAATACACACACTCATATTTCACTGACCGCCAAAGCCGTTCTACAAAAATATTATCAAGTGCCCTGCCACGACCGTCCATGCTCACAGCGATACCCGAATCAATCAGCGGCGTGGTAAATCTTGGCGTAGTGAACTGCGAGCCTTGATCCGTATTAAAAATCTCACAGCGTAATCCATTGTGCAGTAATTTACCCACCGTATCAATGCAGAAATCTGCCTCAAGCGTGGTAGATAGCGACCAACCTAAAACATAACGGCTATACCAATCAATCACCGCCATCAAATACACAAAGCCTTTTGACAAGCGAATGTATGTGATATCGGTACTCCATACTTGATTACATCGGGTGATGGGTACATTTCTAAGCAAATACGGGTAAACTTGATGCTCAGGATTAGGTTTACTTGTGTTAGGATGCTGGTAGATGGCATCTAGCCCCATTTGCCGTAGCAGTCGCCTAACTCGTTTTTCTCCCACTTGATAGCCCAGTTGCCTTAAGTGAGCAGTCATTCGCTTTACCCCGTAAAATGGGGTTTTGGTATATTGTTCGTCAAGTAGGTTCATCAAGGTGATATCAAGCTCGCTGATGGGCTTTGGCTGATAATACAGACTTGAGCGGTTGATACCGAGCAGTTCACATTGTTTACGAGTACTGAAATCCTTATTGTCAGGCTCTAGCAGTTGTTTACGAGAATCTAAGCGAGCTGTGAGGACTTTTTT
>NZ_JBIQEC010000072.1:0-889 GCF_045370505.1 Moraxella sp. 179-F 1C4 NHS
TATAGTTAAAGAAATATAGAAGTGCTACAATAACAAAATGGCATACTCAACCGACTACCGACAAATGATACTGGACAAGCACAAAGCAGGAAGAAGCATTCGTAGCCTTGCCCAAGAATTTAATATCAGCACACGCACTTTACAAAACTGGAAAAAACAACCAGAACGTAAAGTGGTTAAAACTCGTAAAGGCAAAATCGACATGGCTTTACTCAAGCAAGATGTCGAAAAATACCCTGATAGCTACCAACGAGAGCGAGCCGTACGTTTCAACTGCACTCAAAGAGCAATTGGGATAGCCTTAAAGCGGCTTAAAATCACTCAAAAAAAAGATACTTAAACACCCACAGGCAGATGAAATAAAACGTCAAGTGTTTATCGAGCAACTGGCAGACTATCAAAGCAGCAACCGACCTATTATCTACCTTGATGAATGTGGCTTTAAAACTAGTAGCTATCGCCCTTATGCTTATGCACCAAGGGGACAAAAATGCTTTGATAGCTACAACTGGCAGCTAAAAAGTACCACCAATGCGATTGGAGCGATTCATGGTAATCAGCTGTTTGCTGTAGGGCTATACGATTTTAATATTAACGCTGATGTCTTTTATCATTGGACAAAAAATCTGTTATTACCTGCATTGTCACCACATAGCTTGATTGTAATGGATAACGCTAGATTTCACATTCGAGAAGATATTAAAAATCTTATCGAGCAAGCAGGTCATACAATTCTTTGGTTGCCGCCTTACAGTCCTGACCTCAATCCCATTGAACATATTTGGGCTTGGGTTAAAAGGTTAAGACAAGATTGGCGACTTGATGATATCGATAAGCTATTCTTCTACTTTATGTGGATTTGTGGTAGTTTTTAATTTCTTTTACTATA
>NZ_JBIQEC010000073.1:0-875 GCF_045370505.1 Moraxella sp. 179-F 1C4 NHS
AGAACCTGTTCACAATCTTTTCAATAATAAAGTGATAAAAGCGAGATTGGTAAATTGAAGGCTGGTATTTAAATGACGCTCACAGTTTTTCCATAAACGTCTGTTTTTCTCAAGCCAAGCGAACGAACGTTCTACAACCCATCGCTTTGGTATGACTTTAAACGTGTGCAGTTCATCTCTTTTAGCAACTTCCGTGGTAACGGTTTCGCCTAAAATGGCCTTTACACTATTAGCAAAGGACTCACCTCGATAACCGCCATCAACCATCACATTTTTTACGCGGCTTAATCGTTTGGTATTTTGACGAAGTAACGTTGTAGCACCGTCACGGTCGGTGATATTGGCAGTGGTAATACAGATAGCATGCGGCAAGCCTTGGCTGTCTACTGCAATATGGCGTTTAATCCCTGATACTTTCTTACCAGCATCATACCCTTTGTATTTAGCAGTATCTGTGTTCTTAACGCTTTGAGCATCAATGATAATGAAACTGGTTTTGCCCTTACGGTTGTTCTTCTTTCGCGCTTTTTTGACTAATTTTTTTTAGCGCTTTTTGAAGCAGACTGTTGCCTTCTTCATCAAGCTCGCTCCATTTGTGAAAGTATGAGTGGACGGTGCGCCATTTAGGAAAGTCATGGGGCAACTGTCGCCATTGGCAACCTGTTCTTAGTACATATAGCAAGCCACAAAATACGTCATAAAGGTCAACCGTTCTTGGTTTGGTCTTCTTCCGAGCACTTTCTAGAATGGGTAATATGAGCTCAAATTGTTTTCGACTAATGTCACTTGGATACGCTTTTCTCATGAGTTTTTTATGTTACTTGAATTTGCTTAACACATTATTTTATCAGCTTTTTTAATCGTGAACAGGTTCT